>DATBUC010000001.1:0-3125 GCA_036516515.1 Erysipelothrix sp.
TGTACTTCCTGTATCCAGCGAAAGCTGTCAAGTGCGAGCTTCCACTTGAATGGTTTCGCTGGATACAGGACCATCCATGAATGGATGCCGTTTCTGACAACGACTTAACATTTTTGTGTCCAGGATATTGACATAGATCCATATAAAGTTCATCTAGTATAATAAAGAAAAAGGAAAGTATAACTTCATCTTCATTTGATTTTTTAATATCTACAATATTTTTATTATCATCTTTAATAGTTAAAAATGAGAATTGATTGATTGCACAACCTAAATCAATAGATGGATAATGAATTAAATGACTCTTTATAGAATCAAGTGATATTGAGTTTGATGCTAAAATCCCACCAATAATTTTTGTTAGATTACGAACTTTTACAGCTTTACCTGCCACTATCATAGATCTAGAGCTTCTGTATAAGTTCTGTACCGATATAATTTTTTTATGTGCATATTCAAGGTATCCTTTATTAATTTCTTGTTTTACTTCAAATACAGCATACACACTTTCAGCTGTAATGAATTTTTCTCCCACTTCAGTTTCAAAAATTAAAGATGCATATAAAGAATCATAAATTATTTCGTCAATTTGTTCACTCATATTACCAGTTGAATCGAAAACAAACCCTTTATCGACTGCATATTTGCTTGGTAAAAAACTTCTAAAAAACTTAATCCAAGCTCCTTCAGAGTTATCGCCTTTTGAAGTAGGATGATTTATGTCTGCTTCCAATTTTGCCATTAATTCTTTTTGTTTATTTTCTAACAATATTTTTATAGATGTCATGATAGACTCCTTTCAAATATTTAGTTTGTAGAATCATTATATCATGAGTACTATAACCTATCTTTTATCTTATACAAGCCCAATGAATTTGTTATAATAGTATTTGTATTTACTTTTTAGAAAGGAAGTTAATAAATGAAGTTAGACTTAAATTTAACAGATTTACTCAATTTACCTACTAAAATAATGGTTTCAATTGCACTTGGTATTGGTTTATTATTATTTTCACCAAATTGGCTTATTGAAAAGCTTTATATGATAAATTTTAGAGAAGAATATGGTTTTATTTTAGGTATAGTATTTGTTATTTCTTTTGTGATTTGTACTGTTAGTATCAGCATAACCTTTTACTCCTATTTATCAAATAAAAGAGCTAATAAGTGGTTTTGGGAAAGTGCGGGCCAACGATTAAATAATCTAAGTGATTACCAGAAAACGATTATCTTTGCACTGTATAAGCGAGATAACTATACAGGGGAACTTCCAATCCATGATGGAGCAATTCATATGTTAGAATATAATATGATGATTCAAAAAGCCACAACACAGTATGCAGTAACAAGTTTAAATAATGCTGTATTCCCTTATTTTTTACAACCTTGGGTGATTAATGAACTACAAAAAAATAATAATTTACTAGATTCTTTTCAAAAGTCTTATGCCTTATTTGAATCCCAAAATGCACATAGTTTTCAAATGAATAGTGATAATTCTACCTGGTAGGAATAACATTTTTACTCGGCTTTTAAAGCAGTAAACTGAAATGAATAGTTGGAATTTTATAAATAAGTTTACCAATTCTGAACACAATATATTTTGAATGTTTTTACATAATAAGCTGATGTGATTTTTCATTTCAGCTTTTAGACTTTATAAAAACTGTGGTACAATTTACATATTGTAATTATTTTTAATATCTCCTTAAATTACCCCACATCCAACGATATTACATATATTCCATTGATAAAATATTGAAAAGTGAGGAATTCCACTGAAAGGAAAGTTGTCAATCCAATCCTTCACTTTTGTTTTATTTTCTTCAAAACAAATCATGCTCCCCCTGTTTTAGACAATAAAAAAATTATGACAAATAGAATTTGCCACGCATTCGTTCGCTTACCTATAACGCTTCTGCAATACCAACCATAATATATTCCGCACATGGTACAGCAATCGCATTGCCAATTGCTTTATATCTAGCATAATCACTTATCGCTTCACTTTTATTTCCAAGGGCTGTCCATCCTTCTGGTAATCCCATCAAACGTTCACATTCTAATGGAGTAAGTTGGCGAATAAATCCTTCTTTCTCTTCTCTTTCGTACCAAAATGTAAAATAATTTACGGATTCCGCGAGTAAAGTGGGGAAAGGATCTCCTGTTTTTCCGAAACTTCCATGAAACCCTTTTTCATTTTTTTCTTTGGCTGTACTTCGCATACGTCGTTCTTGAAAGGGACGGATGATGGGTATTTTCCCCCTTGCTTTTTGAGTAGATATTCTACTGGAAATGGGGGAGGACAGCCTGCTCTCTCCGCTAGACGTAAAAACCGATTGCAAATCGCGGGCTTTAAATAATATTTCTGTGGCACGTGTTCCTCCAAAATCTGCCACGAGGAAGATACGTCTTCTTCTTTGAGCGAGTGTGGGCTTTCCCCAATATTGGGCATCCAACAATCGCCAAGCGATATCAACATCATTCCCTCGGACCATTCCAGCGTTTGCCCAGACTTCAGAAGAAGGCATTGGAATTTCGGTATTTGTGAACGATTCAAGCACGGCCTTAAAATCCAGCCTGTTATTTGATGAAAAAGCTCCCATGACGTTTTCCCAAACAGCGATAACTGGATATGTTCCATTCGTTGCACACCTCATTTCTTCTATAATTCGTATTGCATGATAAAATAAACTAGATTGACTTCCTGTAAGACCTTCTCGTTTACCGATATTGGATAAGTTCTGACAAGGGGAGCCAAATGTAATAATATGAACAGGTGGAATGTTTCCCCCTTTTACTTTTGTAATATCTCCTAAATGATGGATGTTAGGAAAATGTCGTTTCGTTATAGATATGGGAGCTTTTTCAATTTCACTTGCCCATATTGATTGAATCCCATAACGAGAAGCAGCCAATGGAAATACACCTATTCCATCGAATAAACTTCCTAAAGTTAGTTTTGTCATATTCCACCTTCTATTCTCCGTTTTTAGGCGTAAAAAAAAGACGTTCATTTTATTTGAACGCCTTACAATGTATTTATTCTATTGTGTTCCCACACCCCAGATCAGTTACCACCGAAACGGTAATGTGGTTTTTCAGTACTTTATTTCTCGTTTTTT
>DATBUC010000002.1:0-1846 GCA_036516515.1 Erysipelothrix sp.
AGAATGTATTGATTATGTGATATTGCATGAGCTTTGCCATATCGCAGAGCATAACCATAGCGACCAGTTTTACCGTCTAATGAATCAAGTGATGCCAAATTGGGAAAAAGTTAAAACACGATTGGATAGAATGGCTGATTATATTTTATGAAATGAAAAAGCCAAGCGACCACAAAAGTGATGGCTTGGCTCTGTACCCACCCCTATCCCTAATATTTTATAATCATGTTTCGAGTAATCGCACGTACGCTTTCTTCTAGCCCTCATACGAGAACAATAACCATAAATCCAAAATCGCTTAGATATGCGAACCATAGAGCGAACTGGCTCTATGGATGGCACTTAATACTAAAAATCAGTATTAAAACAATCGTAGAAGAATTAATCTCCCTATTTATTTGGGCTGTTTGAGCAGCCAGCTCTCTTTGGGTTTTTCTTACCAAGAAGCAGGATACACTTTTACGTTATCCACTTCAAATCCGTGATTGAGTAGTGCTTCGATTAATAAAAATTTCATTTCTACTTCTGTATTTAAATCTTTAGCACAACCTAAGGCCATTTCTATTAATTTATGAAGCTTATCAATAACAATAATTTTAGCGCGCCATAATGTATCATTCTGGCTAGGATGGCTTTTTATAAGAATTTGATTTCTGTTGTCGGTTATTTTAGTTTGGTGAACTAAAACAAACTTATTGCCACCTTGAAAATGCACGACAATTTTTTCAATTTCATCATATTTATCTACATCTCTGTAATTAATTTTAGTAGTAGTTTTTTTATAAAAAACATAATTAAAAATTACCCTACCTTCAACCTTAAAATAATCTAACTTTCCTTCTTCTGTAACATCTTGATACAACCTAAAAGTATTGCGTCTTAACAAATATCCAAATTTTTCTAATAAAGGTTTTAACTGATGTTCTTTTGCCTTCGAAGTACCTCTAGACCATCCACTGACAATTGATTGTGTAACACGACATTTCTCTGCAATATCATTTTGGTTCCAACCATTATCTTTGGCTATTTTCATTAGTTCTTTGGTTTGTTTAAACTCTTTTTTACTTTTATTTTTGCTAACTTTTTCTTCCATTGTTATCTCAGCTTCATTAGTCACCAATTAAAGCTACCAAGCCTATCATGAAGTCAACTTGGCAGCTGTTTAATTACTTACCTTTACCACCTTTTGATGGTGCATTACCTCTTCCTTTACCTGATGGATTACCAGTTGTAGAAGGTGCATTTACTACTTTTTGATTGAACTTTGACATAATTACTTTCCTTTTCTCGGTTTATATTTTGGATTATTAGGATTCAACTGATTAGATCGATGATCTATTGCTTTTTTATAAGTATCATTAACACCAGGTGTTTTCTTATTTGGATTTTCAATATCTGCTTCATGATTTTTTGCCATAAGATTACTCCTTCTATTAAATTTCCCTAGCATGTCTAGGCTTACGAGCTATCTTATAAGCTTTCCAAAAATATAAAACTGATACTTTAATGATAAAAAGTGATATTTCATGATATTTTTATAATTATGAAAGCAACATGTTTATGGCAAATACTTTTCAGTGACCTATGCTGTCAAATGTAGACACTTTAACTTGGGAGATTTTCATTATGCAGCATGACGCTCATAATATAAATTTGCCAGTTGTCTTGGCGACATCCATCCTAATCCTTTTTGAATCCTAGTTTGATTGAGCCAGTGCCTCTCGTGCTTCCACAGCCAAAAGAGCATCAACAACATGCTTAGCTTCAATTTCATGGATCTTCATATTTCCTATTTTTGGAAATACATCAGCAACCATTGTATTCATTGCTCTTGTATGATGACGCT
>DATBUC010000003.1:0-17100 GCA_036516515.1 Erysipelothrix sp.
GTTTTATCATCGTTTTTGCTACCACAGCCAACAAGTACAAGACTGATGAGTAATACTGTCAATAATTTTTTCATAATATCTCTCCTTTTAAATATGAAAAAGCGCGCTATCCCAAAGGATGAGCGCGCTCATGTTACCACCTTAATTTGTTATAACCTCACGATTACAACCTCATCGAGTGCCACCACACTCTATTGCTATAACGGGCACCCCCGGTTTGAGCTCATCATTCACCCAAACAGCTCCAAGGCCATTTTCACCAACACACCTATTTGTCTTTTCTCAGCATCCCAGACTCTCTGTATAACGGTTTGTGCGGTTACTTTCCTTTTCATTGCTTTGTTATCATATTAAAGTGTTTTCTTGAATCTGTCAAGATACTTAATCATTTTCTTTTATATAAACTTCTCTTGGTTTTGATCCGCGCGCAGGGCCAATGACGTTATTTTCTTCTAACGCATCGATGATTCTTGCGGCACGATTATAACCGATCCCTAAGCTTCTTTGTAATAATGATGTAGACGCTTTTTGCTCGCGCATCACAAATTCTTTCGCTTCTTCATAGATCGGATCATCCATGGCGATTTGTAAGCCAGCTTGCTCTGGCGAAGGTACTGTTAAATTCTCAAATGCTTCATGGAATTGTGGTTTTTCTTGATTAGCGCAGAATTCAGTAATATTAAACACTTCATCATCACTGATATAAACGCCCTGTACGCGAATGGGTGCAGGTTCTCCCATGGGAATATAAAGCATATCACCATAACCCAAGAGTTTTTCTGCACCAGCGACATCAAGAATTGTTCTGGAATCAACGGCTGATGAAACTGCAAAGGCAATTCGAGAAGGAATATTCGCTTTAATGACCCCTGTCACAACATCAACAGATGGTCTTTGTGTCGCAACAATTAAGTGAATTCCAGCCGCTCTAGCCAATTGAGTAATCCGTTGAATACTTAATTCAACTTCTTTTCCTGAAACATTCATTAAATCAGCAAGCTCGTCAATAATCACCACAATCCAAGGCATTGGTTCTAAATTTTCCTTAGGATGTTTTTTGACAAATTGATTATAGGATTTAATATCTCTGACAGCATATTCGGCAAAATCTTCATAGCGTTGTTCCATGAGTTGGACTAAAACGTTTAAAGCAATGGCTGCTTCTTTTGCATCAGAAATCACAGGGGAAAGCAAGTGAGGTATTTTCGCATAAGGCGTAAACTCTACTTTTTTCGGATCAATTAATAATAATTTAACTTCATCTGGTTTCTTGCTTAGAAGAATTGAAGTAATGATTGTGTTCATACAAACAGACTTACCGCTCCCAGTCGCCCCAGCAACAAGTAAATGCGGCATTTTATTTAAGGCAGCAATAATGGGTTTTCCCATTAAATCACGGCCCAAGATGACTTCCAAATCATCTTTAGTACCAAACATCGAACATTCATCTAACATTTCTTTCATCCGTACTGGGACCATTTTATCATTCGGTATTTCAATCCCTACCGCACGTTTTCCGGGAATAGGTGCTTCAATTCTTAAAGTTTTCACCGCTAATTGCATCATTAAGTTATCTTGTAATGAGGTAATCTTACTGATTTTTACTGATGAATCGGGAATAATTTCGAATTTTGTGACTGCTGGACCAATATGAATGGTTTCAGGTTCTGCTTCAATCCCAAATTCACGTAGCACTTCTAAAAGACGTGTTTCTTTATCTTCGGCTGCTTTACGGTTGGCAAGTGAGGCTTCTTTAGAAATCTTAACAGATTCTAATAAATCAACATGAGGCAGCTCATAGAGATATTTATTAACTTTTATTTCCGAAACATCTTTCATCGTTGCTTGGCTTTGTTGCTGTGCAATGGCAGTTTCCATGGAAACAGAGGCTTGATCATCAGGGATGACCGCTATGCTTTCCTGTGGTTTTTCATGGTCGAGATCAATAAAGGTAGATTTACTCTTTTTTAAACGCACAGGTTCTTTTTGTTCTCTTATTGGGGTTGATTCGATAATTTTGCGCTCTTTTTTGATTTTCTCTGACTTTTTCGCGAGTCGTTTTTGCTCGCGAATTTTGGCTTTATCGGCCTTTTTCTCTGCCAGTTTTTTACGCCAATTTTGATATTTGACAATTGTATCCTGATCAATGCGTAAAATAATCACAATTAAAGCCAACACAAGCATCATAAAGATGATGCCTTCATAACCAAGTAAAAAGGAAAATATCATATAGATAATTGCCCCGATTAAACCGCTGTAAGCAAATTGATTACTATCAGCCAAAACGTCAAGTGCGACTGATCGCCACTCATTAAAAGCAGCCAAGCCCACGCCTTGAAAGCGGGCATTTAAACTAAAAAGCAAACTCAAAATTACAAATAGTAAGACGATAATAAGAGTGCGATGTTTCTTAACAATTTTTTCTGGTTCAAAAATATAGACTAAGGCGCCCAAAATAAATGGAAGCTGATAGATTTCTGACCATTCACCCACTAAAAAACGCAAGAAGTTATGAAGAAAGCGACCGAGCACACCCCATTTGGCGATCGCAATAATATTAATTGCGATCAATAAAATCGCGATGATGATGTTTCTATCTCTTTTTTTCAGTGCTTTCTTTGCCATAATACCCTCCTACTATTGACGTATTTCAATGATAACTGGCATAACCATTGGGCGTTTACCAGTTTCTTCTTGTATGAAGCGACTGATGCGTTTTCTTGCTTCATTGCGAGTGTCAATATGTTTATATTCATTTGCTTTAACATGTTCTTCAATGGTTTCTTGTAAAATTTTTCCAACTTGATTCATTAAATTACGGGCGTCTTTAAGATAAATTACACCGCGTGATTGAATGTCAGGTCCCCCGATTACTTTTTTGGTTTTTTGATCTAAGACAATTCCCACGATAATGGAGCCATCAGTCGCTAAGATTTGACGATCTCTCAATACAAGTCCAGAAGCGTCTAAGTTTTCATTTCCATCAATGAGGATTTGTTCTTCTTTAATTATTTCTGTCGTATCGACTAATTCACCATTTTTAAAATTAGCAATTTGTCCATTGTCTAAGATAATGATTTTGTCTTTGTGAATACCCATACTATGGGCTAAATCAGCATTGACATTTAATCTTTGATAACTACCTTTAATAGGAATATAGTATTTAGGTTTTAATAAGGCAATCATCATTTTGAGATCTTCTTGA
Organism: Erysipelothrix sp.; assembly: GCA_036516515.1. Taxonomy (GTDB): domain Bacteria; phylum Bacillota_I; class Bacilli_A; order Erysipelotrichales; family Erysipelotrichaceae; genus Erysipelothrix. The sequence goes on from DATBUC010000003.1 coordinate 3,206, forward strand.
GACGCATGCATTGATTCTGCTTTAATAGAAATGACTTTAACGCCTTCTTTATAAAGCTCATTGACTACTTCTGAAGATAATTTCTCAGTGCCAGGGACAACTGGGGCTGCCATAATGACGGTATCTTCTGGGTTGATTTCAATTAATTGGTCTTCCCCCATCGCAATCCGCGCCATTTTTCTAAACACATTCGGTCCGACATCTGAAACAACAATCACAACATTTTTATAGTCATTATTAAACTCTTTAGGACTTAATAACATGCCTTTAGGAATACTAAAATAGTTTAGTTTTTCAAGATGACGCATCAACATGCGTTGTTTTTCGCCATAGAAATAGAGTTTACGTTTGTATCTTTTCGCAACTTCAATCACTTCTATTAGACGGTATATATTTTGTTCATATAATGTAACAATAATACGTTCTTCTTCATCTTCAAAAACACGATCAATCGTGTCTTCAATACGATGGTTGGGTGAAGTGAACCCTTCGGCTCCTGCTGAGACTGACTCTGATAGTAAGGCAAAGACACCTTTTCTACCCAGTTCTGAGATACTGGTAAGATTCATATTAAAAGCTTCACTGGCGGTATTAAAGTCCATAATAAACTCACCTGAGTGCACAATGTAACCTTGATCTGTTTTGATTGCGATTCCAACGGCATCAGGGATAGAATGGGTTAAGCCAAAAGTGACAATTTCACGATTATTCAACTTAAATTTTGAATTACGTTTAATGCGCTTAATATTTTTCGCTTTTACGTTATGTTTTTTAAACATGTCTTCAATCATTAATTCGATTAAAGGGGTCGCATAGATGGGGGCATCAATTACCTCAACAAGATAAGGTAAGGCGCCCATAACATCATCATGACCATGGGTGATAAAAATCCCTTTCACTTTTTCTTTGTTTTCAATTATGTATGAGAAATCAGGAATAATTGCTTGTATTCCTAATTGTTCATTTTCCGGATATTTTAATCCTACATCGATAATATACATTTCTTGGTCAATTTCAATGACTGACATATTTCTGCCATTTTCATCTAAACCACCAAGAGCAAAAAATTTAATATTTTCCATAAATACTCCTTTATTAAAAAAACCAAGCAGGGCTTGGTTTTGTTTTCATTACCAAGCGATACGCTCAATGCTTTTTGATCGCATCGTTTCTGAATCGATATCGATCACAACAGCATTAAACATCGCTTCTCCATCTGCAAGTGTATAGTGTGTTTGTTCCTTTAATATCATTGCAGCATATAATTCATCAAAATCTCGTCCTATAATTCCATTTTTAGGGCCACACATACCGACATCTGTTATGTAAGCACAATCACCAAATAATTGATTATCTGCCGTTTGTACATGGGTATGCGTTCCCACCACACAGTCGACATCATTTTGATACATCCGTGCAAAGAATATTTTCTCTGCGGGCGCTTCTGCGTGAAGATCAACAAAGAAATAATCTGCTTCAACATGATCTAAAACATGGTCCATATAAGGATAAGGTGCATCTGCAACGTGATTCATAAAGGCTTGACCATAGAGATTCACAACACAAATCTTTTTCCCATGAACTTCGTAAACTTTATAATAGTTACCAAAGTCTAAGGGTTCGATATTTGCAGGCACAAGTAAATTAGGACAATCATCATAATGCTTCATAATTTCACTTTTCGCAAATGTATGATTACCCATTGTGATACAGTCGATGCCTAAGTTCATAAAGTAGCGGTAGATACGCGCTGTGATGCCTTTGCCATGGGCACTATTTTCACCATTGGCAATGACAAAATCGATATCATATGCTTCTTTGACTTTAGGGAGTGACTCTGCAACAATTTGTCGCCCACTTTTACCTACTATATCACCTATAAATAAAATCTTCATCTATTTTGCCAACTCCGAACGACGTAATTCTCTAATGACAGTCACTTTAATTTGTCCTGGATAGGTTAATTCTTTTTCGATGTCATCTTTAATGTCGCGCGCAAGTTTAGCTGCTTGTAAATCATCAACTTCATCAGGAACAACCATGACGCGTAATTCGCGACCTGCTGAGATTGCGAATACTTTTTGCACACCTTCACGGTTAACCGCCATTGATTCAAGTTCTTCTAAGCGTTGAATATAGCCTTCGAAACTTTCAACACGGGCACCTGGTCTGGCAGCACTTAATGTATCAGCTGCTGCGACTAAGACGGCGATGACTGATTTAGGTTCGACATCACCATGGTGTGATGCGATTGCATCGATCACGACAGGATGTTCTTTGTATTTCTTGGCTAAGCGAACCCCTAATTCTACGTGGGTACCTTCCATTTCAAAATCTACTGCTTTTCCAATATCATGGAGTAAACCTGCACGTTTTGCAAGACGTTGATTAAGCCCTAACTCTGCAGCCATCATGCCAGCAAGATGTGCCACTTCAATGCTGTGTTTTAAAACATTTTGTCCATAACTGTAACGATATTTTAAACGTCCTAAAATAGTGACAAGTTCACGATTCATTTTACTTAATCCCAGATCAAATAATGTATCTTGCCCTGCTTTTTGGACTTCATGGTGTAATTCTTTTTCAGCTTTTTTAACCGCTTCTTCAATACGTCCTGGTTGAATGCGGCCATCAGTAATGAGCGATTCTAAGGACATTTTAGCGATTTCTCGTCTGATTGGATTAAAACATGATAATGTAATCACTTCAGGTGTATCATCAATAATTAAATCAACACCGGTTTCTTTTTCAAATGCTCTAATATTTCTACCTTCACGGCCAATAATGCGTCCCTTCATATCTTCATTAGGTAACGTCACAACCGTTGAAGTTCTTAATTCTACTTCTTCTTGCGCATATCTTGAGATTGCAAGTGAGATGATATTTCTTGCGATGTCCTCAGCTCGCTGTTGCGCTAAATCTTCTTGTTCTCGGATGTATTCGAGTACTTCTCTTTCCATCTTTCGCTCCACAATCGCAAATAATTCTGCTTTTGCTTCTTCTTGTGGCATTGATGCAATTCTTTCCAACTCTTGAACTTGCTTTTCTGTTTGCTGTTCAAGCTCTAATTCCATCTTATCTAGTTTTTCTGATTGTAACTCTAATTGACGTTGCTTTTTGAGAATCTCTTGATCTTTTGAAACAATCGTTTGATCTCTTTGATTTAAGTTTTCTTCTCTTCTGTCTAATTTTGCTTCATATTCTAAAAGTTGACCTTGCTGTGCTTGTGCTTCTTTTTCAGCGTTCAGTTTAATTTCATAACTTTCAGTCTTGGCTTCTAGTGTTGCTTGACGAATAATGTTTTCTGCTTTATCTTCAGCTTCGTTAATTATTGAGTTCGCGCGATTTCTGGCGCTGTTTAATCTAATCTTACCAATAACAACCATCGCAATAATTGTTATTAAAAATACAATGATACCAGTTAAGATGGCAGGAATGTATTCACTCATTCGTATCCCTCTACCTTCTAATGTATCCAAGTAGTAACCTAACAGTTATATCATACTTGATTTTGGGAAATTTCACAAGATAAAAAGGGCGGAAAGCACAGGAGCTAGAAAATTAAAATTATATTTATAATTTTGCCTGTTAATAAGCAAAATAAAAGTTACATCACCTGATGTAACTTTTATAAATTATTCCTCTTCAGTTGTGACAGCTGCTTCACTGCCTTGTTTTTTAGGCAGAATAATAGCACGAATATCTTGAGCAATTTCATCTTGAATGTCTGGATTTTCTTCTAAGAAAGTTTGCACTGCGGCTCGTCCTTGACCAATCCGTTCGCCTTTGTATGAATACCATGACCCACTTTTATCAATAAGATCATGTTCCACACCAAGATCGATGACTTCGCCAATATAGCTCACACCTTTTCCATAAACAATATCAACTTGAACTTGTTTAAATGGCGGTGCTACTTTATTTTTCACTACACGGATATTGGTTTTATTACCCACAACATCCGTACCTTCTTTAATTTGTTGGCTGCGTCTGATATCAATTCGTACTGATGAATAGAATTTTAACGCTCTACCACCTGGTGTTGTTTCTGGATTCCCAAACATCACACCCACTTTTTCTCTTAATTGGTTGATGAAGATGGTGGTACATTCACTACGATTCATGGCACCGGATAACTTACGCATCGCTTTGGACATCATTCTTGCTTGTAATCCGACTTGGGCATCCATCATTTCACCATCAAGTTCTGCTTGCGGTACTAAAGCCGCGACACTATCAACAACAACTAAATCAACAGCACCACTTCGTACCAGTACATCTACAATTTCTAGGGCCTGTTCCCCGCTATCTGGCTGGGATAAAATTAATTCATCAATATTAACTCCCAAATTTTGCGCATAGTAAGGATCAATCGCATTTTCTGCATCGATAAATGCTGCTTTGCCCCCACTTTTTTGTACTTCAGCAATCGCATGGAGTGCTAAGGTTGTTTTTCCACTTGATTCTGGACCAAAAATCTCAATGATCCGCCCTCTTGGATAACCACCAATGCCCAACGCGGCATCAAGACTTAATGAACCCGAACTGATTGCGTCCACATCAACAGCAGAGCGATCGCCTAAGACCATGATGGACTCTTTACCAAATTGTTTTTGTATCTGTTTTAAGGCAGCTTGTAACTCTTTATCTTCTTTGACGTTTGTCATGAGTTCCTCCTTTTATTTTTTCGCAATACAAATCATTTTACATATCCTCTAAAAGGAACGAACGACTTTGAATGAGGTAAGATGCACCACTCATTACTGACATTAAGGTTGAAAACCAAAGCATAATATCAGCAACAGGTATATTATAAAGTTCAAATGGTAAATTGTTAATCAATATGAGCACAATCGTGATCATTTGTGATGCTGTTTTGACTTTACCAAGATTCCCAGCTGACATAACCATTCCTTTTTGAGAAAGCAACATTCTAATTGCATCTACAATTGTATCGCGCCATATCATAATTAAGACAGGAACAACAGGAATCCTACCACTGGTCGCAAAAAGAATAAATAATGTATTAACCAGTAATTTATCTGCGATGGGATCTAAGAACTTACCAAAAGTAGTAATCATGTTTCTACTGCGGGCAAGATGTCCATCTATAAAATCTGTAATGGCCGCAACAGCAAACAAGACTGCGACGGCAATTTGTTTATAGGTTAAGATAACCGAATCGATGGTAACATAAGAAATTTCAATACCAAAGTGATTGTATGGAAAGAGTTCAATCAATACAATAACCGGAATCAATATAATACGAAAAACTGTAAGTTTATTTGCGATATTCATTATTCAGTTGCTCCTTCTACAAGTTTGAATTCTATAACCATTCCGGAAACACTGTTTTTATCCGCTTCAGTCAGTTCAATTTCTTGTTCATTTAAATAAATTTTATTACCTTGCATATAGCCCACATTAAAAGACAATGTTTTGTTGGCTTCTGCTTTCATCAGCACTTTCGCCTTGTCGCCAGACTCATAAGTTCCTTGAGCTGGATTGTCTAATACGACGTCATTTTCGGCAAAGCGTACCCAAGCACGATTATTAAATTCAAAATCAAATGTCAAGGTTTCATCATTTTTCCAACCGCTGACTTCATAATTTAAATCCGCTACTGGTGTTACTTTTAAAGTAGATGTTTCAGCTGGTTTTTCCACCGGTTTTTCTACCGGTTTTTCCTCAGGTTCTTTTGGATCTTCTTTATCCTTGTCATCAGGCACAACCACGACGGGCGGCTTGATGGGATCATCATTTTTGAGTGCTGGCAAAATCACTTTTGTAAAGGTCATACCCAGCCCTAAAAGAATGGCGATGGCCGCAACTACAAGAGAGAACGATTTTAAATCGACTTTTCTTTTCGCTCTGGGCCCTCGACTGCTTCTTTTCAGTACATTATTCGTAATTTCTTCTTGTTCTTTTATTTTAGAGATACTCATTGTATTTGTATACGCTAAGATTGAATTATCAAGTTCACTGCGTAATTCATCGAAGTCTAAATGTAACGCATTCGCATAATATCTAACAAAATAAGTTAGATATGAAAGGTCATCACGAAAAAACTCGATGTTGCCATCTTCGATTGCCTCTAATTGAACAATTGATAATTTTGTTTTTTTGCTCATTTCTTCTAACGAAAGGCCAAGTTCGAGTCGGCGTTCTTTAAGTATGACTCCTATTTTTTCCATAAATCACATCACCTTCCTACCTCTCACAATTATAACAAGCATAGGTTGACTTTACAATCTCATTATTGAATTAAAAAAAGAGGGACTCGCCCTCTCGCATAGACACTCAATAAGCCATGTTCTGTCATGGATAATCATTTCTCTACATTTCTGTCTGATCTTCACTTCGTTTCGCGTCAATCAGTTCCCCTACCAAATTTGGGTTTCTTGCTTGTGGGGTTTACCAACGTTCCACCCTTTATATTTCTATAAAGGCTCGTCTCTGTGGCACTTTTATAGCTTTTTTTCATATGCCAAAGCACTTAGAAAAAAATGCAGCCGTATTGGATGCCTCCAATTCCTGGTCTTATTGCTTCAACCAGCACAATCACTACCATCATCACAGATGGTGCAAGCATGGACTTTCCTCTACAGGATCAACCTGCAGCGATTATCTTTCGTGTCTTATTTATTTATTTTTTAAAAACTGCTTCCTCTAATTTAGAAACGCGTTTTAATAAATCCGTTTGCGAAATCGGTGTTTCACTTGTTTGTACGCGATTTCTGCCTTCATATTCGAGAATAATTCTTTTTTGTTGACTTAAGGCATCCTCATATTTTTGTAACAGAGCCTTTTGTTCATTAATCGTATTTTCAAAATTTTGATAATCTTCTAAGACTAAATCAAGAAATTGATCTACTTCGACAGCATTATAACCTTTAAAATCTACATGAAATTCTTTTTCGTATATTTCATCTATTGTTAAGTTACGCGCCATTTCCTCACCTCTGTGCCTTCATTATCACAAATTCAGCGCCTTAAATCAAGATGAATTCGTAAGTGTTCACACAATTATGTTATTTTTAGAAAAATATAGTATAATATGCATGGTGATTTCATGATTAAGTATCCGGGAGGAAAAAAAACATATAAAAAACCAAGTAACCTTGGCATAACCAGTGGACGTGGGATGAGTTTAGAAGAAGACATCAACCGCTCCAATGAATATTATCGCATGAAAGACAAAGCGGTGGTTCATAAAAAACCGACACCTGTTCAGATTGTTACTGTAGATTATCCATCTAGGAATAAAGCAAAAATCACCGAAGCTTACTTTCGTCAAGCTTCAACAACTGATTATCAAGGTGTATATAAAGGATGCGCATTAGACTTTGAAGCAAAAGAAACAAAGAATAAAACCTTATTCCCCCTTTCTGCTTTGCATCAACATCAATACGATCATCTCAAATCGGTTCATCGCCATGGTGCGATTGCATTTTTAATTATAAGATTTAACACATTAAATAAAACATATCTCCTCTACGCTCAGGATTTAATCCGCTACGTAGAGCAAAACCTAAGTAAATCTTTGCCCTTAAAATGGATTCAAAGATATGGTTATGAAATTCATGGTAATTTTAGAAACCCTTGTGATTACTTAAGTGTGATTGAAAAACAATGTGTAAAAAAGGAGTAAATATGAAAGAAAACAAGACAAAGAAAGTTAAAAAGGAAAGACATCCTTTAAAAACGCAAAGAACGATTGCGACAATACTTTTAGTCATCGTGAGTATGGGGATTTTAGGGCTGGGTGGTTTTACCATTTACGCTACTGGCGTCATTAGAAAAGCGCCAGAACTTTATGCGGAAGATTTTTTAAGTCCTGAATCTACCAAGATTTATGCCGCCAATGGTCAAGAGATTTATGACACGGGTTTAAAAATCAGAGAGAATATCACCTATGATCAACTGCCCCAATCCTTGATTGATGCCTTTGTAGCTGTCGAAGATTCTCGTTTCTTTGAGCATAAAGGATTTGACGTACCTCGTTTTACAAAAGCAGCTTTAGAAAATTTATTTTCTTCATTACGTCACGGAAGTATTTCTTTTGGTCAAGGTGGTTCTACCTTTACCATGCAATTAATAAAGAATACCTACTTTATGTATGAAGACCCACAAACTGGTGAAGTTGTTTTACCGGCCGGCGGTGTTGCTGGAATCGATCGGAAAGTACAAGAAATTTATTTATCAAACAAATTAGAAAGAAATCATATACTCAGTAAACAACTGATTTTAGAACTGTATCTCAATATGATTAATTTTGGTGCCGGAAACAATATTTTGGGTATTGAAAACAGTGCCGAAGCTTACTTTGGTAAACAAGTGTCGGAACTTAACTTAGTTGAATCAGCTTTCTTAGCGGGTGTAATCAATGCACCCAGCGTGAATAACCCTTACTATTCTATAAAAAACGCAACAAACAGAACCCATGAAGTGCTCTATTTGATGAATTATCACGGCTATATTAGTGATGAAGAATATAAACTTGCGAAAGCCGTTCCGTTAGAGAACTTATTTGTCGGCGATGATGGCAGTGATATTAGTGATTTACCTTACCAAGCTTATATTGATGTTGTCATCAGTGAAGTCAAAGAATTAACAGGACTTGATCCAGCCGCTACACCTATGAAAATTCACACTTCTATGAATGTTGAAGTGCAAAAAGCCATTGATGCAGTGCAACGTCGTGAAATCGACTGGCTTGATCAAGGTAAAGATACCAACATCCAAGTAGGTTCTACTGTCATTAATAACAAGACAGGCGAAATTATTGGGGTTGTTGGCGGTTATGATTATAATGGCAGATTGATACACAACCGGGCTAAAGACAGTTATCACCATCCTGGTTCAGTAATTAAACCAGTGGTAGATTATGCGCCAGCCTTTGAATATTCTGGTTGGTCAACGACTCATAAGCTCGTTGATGAGCCATGGGTTTATGCCGGAACAGATATTGTCGTTGGTAACTATGATAATCGTTACTGGGGTGAAATCACCGTTATGGATGCGGTAGCCGACTCAAGAAACATTCCTGCATTACGGGCAATGGAACAAAATATCAGTACTTTAGGAACCACGGGGATGGTTGAATACCTCAATAAAATTGGTTATAGCGTACCAAACGTTGATAATTTCAGTATGAACTTTGCTTTAGGTGGCGGTGACTTTACTGCCTCACCATTAGAAATTGCTGGTTCATATACAATGCTCATGAACGGGGGAAATTATACCCAACCACATACTGTCACAAGAATTGAATTTAGTGATGGACGTGAACCACTGATTCCACAATATACCGCAATTCCCGTTATTTCTGATGCTGCGGCATATCTCACTTCAAGAACAATGAAATATGCTGTTGAAGGGCCTTATCCTGGCTATTTAGATAGTATTCGTAAAAACTATACAGTCTTTGGTAAAACAGGAACAACCCGTCACGGACCTGAAAACGAACATTTAGGTATTCCTAAAGATTCGATGAAAGATCGTTTAATGGTTGCAGCTACAAGTGATTTCAGTATGGCAACTTGGGTTGGTTTTGATAAAAATGATCCTGAAATGAAACCATGGTTCTCTCCTTCTGAAGCAGACTTTAACTTAGCAGGTCGCTTAAATAGTTATCTACTTGATATTGTTGCTGAAGAATACGGCGCCCCTTCTGACTTAACTAAGCCAAGTGGCGTGGTCGATTTCAAACATATTTTAGGAACCTTCCCTTATCAAATTCCTTTAGAAGATATGAATCAAGATCTCATTGTTACAGGAATGATTAAGAAAGAATTCTTGAATCTTGTTGAAGCAAAACCACAACCATTAAAAGATTTAGATAAACAAAAAGTTGATGTGAAACAAAATGGACGTAACCTCGATTTCAATATAGAACTTAGTCCCTATCCTGATAAAGATAAATTGAAAGTTGCGGAAAATACGCTGGTCATGAAATTCCCAGATGGCAAAACAACAACCGGTAAAAAACTTTATGACGAATCATGGGTCTTTGGCGCTGTGCGTTATATGAGTGAAGTCCGTGTAAATGGTAAAACAGTTGCGGAAATAAGCAATGACCAAAACAAACAAACACTGAGCTATACTTTACAAGATGGCGATAAGAAAATTGAAGTTTGTTCATTCTATACTTATGAACAAAGCAAATCTCGAAAATCAAACGAGAAATGTACGTCTGTTGAATTGAGTAACATCTCAATTGATAAACCAGACAATAACTTAGAATCTATTACTGCCTGGGCAGAAAACAACGGCATTGAAACACGCTTTGTTTATAAAGATAATAATCGTTTGGACCGCTTCAATAAATTGAGTCAAGTCAATCCAGATATCACAAAAGGTAAAATTACTTTAGAAACAATTGACCAACTCAAGCAAACAGGCTTAGATATTGAAGTATATGATTATACTTATACCCTAGGTGATCGTGTCTCCATTGAAGCGCTCAGAACACCATTCCCTAACTTGGTAATTGATAACCCGCAAAACAGTAATAAAATTGTCGGGATGCTTGTCGGTGATCAAGCAAGAAATGCAATCACCCATTCTCAAGATAAAGATCAAACAATTACCATTCAATATGAAAAAACTAACCAGGAAAATACACAAACACCATAAACATAAAAAAGCCGAGGCGCATATAACTAAGCGTCTCGGCTTTTCTCTTGTCGATATTGCATCACTTTTCAGACATTACTTTAGCGTTTTGTTCTTTTTAAACTCAGAAAATCAAAAATAAGCGCCGCTTGTAATGGCAGTAAATTGGTATTAATCACTAAAGTATTTTCCGATGATAATGCTTGTATATCCACAATCCATAAAGCATCTTCCAAAAGCGCATCATTGGGTAAAGCATCATTTTCATGCAGTTTAAAGCGCGCCATAAAAGCATAATTATCTTCCAAGAATTTCATCGTTCTTGTAACTCCTGCTTCTTGTGTTACAAATAAACAATTCACTTCTAATTTTTCTTCAAAATCTCCCATCTTATCATAGAAGTCCGGGAATGTTTTAATAATAAAGAGGACGAGATAGACAACTAAGGCTTCGATATTAAGGGCTGTATTGCTAACAATAAAGCTTTCGATCATTTCTTGAAGTTGTTGAATCGACTTTGGAAACAACAATTTCATACGCTCTAATTCATATAAAGGCCGGTTAAACAAAAAATAACTCTGCGCAAAATACTGATTCATATTTTCATAAAGTAAGGTTGCTGCTTTCGCTTCGACTGCTTGAGTATAGTTGAGGCTAAATACACCGTTAATTTGCTGCGTCAAAGCCAACACGGCCTCATACTCATAGCGATACTTATTAAACTTAAGCATTTCAAAACGATTGAAATAGAAGTAAAATACATCATAAACTACGGTTTCATTTTCCAAAGAGAGACCAAATAAGGACTCTATCTCCCGCAAATCTTGCGGATTCAACATCGCAATACGTTCTTTGATCAATTGAGCGTCATAATTATTTTCTTTTGTAATGGTGTGCCCTTGAGAATTTCTAATTAAAGAAACAAAGGTATACCATTGAAAACGCATAAAATATGCACGGAGTTCATATTGATCTAAACCATCGAGCACATCGATAAAAATATTAAAAATTGCTTTTTGAAATAAAGGGAAATCTTCAAAAAAATCAGTTGCAGTCTTTTCTGTAAAGTACTGTGTGAAAAATTTTGTAATCGCCAGTTCATCACCAATTATTTGATAATTTTTACTACTAATTTTAAAATCCCATTTTTCTAGGTTTTGGTTAAGATTATTAATGATACGTAATAATGTAGAATCACTGATGGCAAATGTATCAAGGAGTTTATAGGTTGTAACATGTTGATGAATGAATATATATTCGAGCACTTGAAACTCAAGATTTTGCTGATAAAATTCCTTATATATTTTAAAAGGCCAAAAAGCAGGATCATAAGATGCGGAAACACTATCCGTCTCGTAGTCATAATTAATTTTAGGTAAGTTATATGTGTTATTAATCGTGAGTATCCTTGTTCTAATTGTCTTCACATCACAATGTAGTCTTTCTGCAAGTTGGTGCACTGTGAGTGATTCTTGATAGATATAAAAAATTTTAAGTAATTCCAAGTCGCGCGCTGTCTGTTTTGACCTAAATTGCCACATGTCTCAACACCCCTTTTACTACCCCTATCATATCATAAAATATTTTATAGTGTTAGTGCGTCGGTAGGGTCGTATTTGCGCCATAAATAAAGGCTGATTGGCACTGTAAAAAGCTCAGTTAATGGAACCGCGATCCATAAGGCATCATCGATTTTTAAATAACTTAAAAATAACGCAACTGGAAATAAAATTAATAAAGAACGCAGCAAAGAAATGATAATGGAAGGTTTAACCTCATGCTTGGCTTCAAAGACAGAAGCTGTCGCAAGATTGATACCTGTGGCTGGATAAGTTATAAAAAACAAACGCATCGCCGTTAGGGTGAGTTGATAAAGTTCCTCTTGTTCTGGGGCAATAAAGATACTACTAATTTTTCTTTTGAAACTGAATGTAACAAGAATACTAAGAAAACCAAGTATCACACTCAATTTTAAGGAATATTTATAAATCGCTTGTATGGTCTGATGATCCTCTTTACCTTTAAATTGGCTAATGATAGGTTGGGTTCCTTGACCTAAACCTAAAAATATTGATAATAAAATTAAGTTAACATAGCCTACAACGGCAAAAGCACTGAGCCCGTTTTGGCCAAATCGCTGTACAAGAAATAGATTCATAATAAAGGTCATGACACCAAGCGCAAATTCAATTGAGAAGGATGGCAAACCAGCAAGGGCAATTTCTTTTATGTAAGTTCTTTTATACGTAACTTTTTCAAAGAAAAGATCCCCTTTTTTCATTAAGAAATGAGGTAATAATAAAATAATTCCAACCACTGGACCCAGTCCTGTCGCAATGGCTGCACCTTTAATACCAAGATTCAAGGGGCCCATAAAAACATAATCCAAAACGATATTGATTATAGCGCCCATAATTTGTGAAATCATTGCAAGTTTGGGGTTACCATCGTTTCTAATCCAAGTTCCTAATGCGTAATTCATCATAAAAAATGGAACAAAGACAATGAAAGCCAAAAAGTATGTTTTAGCTTCATTAAATATTGCTTCTGTGGCACCTAAAATCCAAATAATTTGATCGGTAAAGAGTAAGGAAATCAAAAGAATTATCAAACCGATACCAAGCATAAAGTAGAAACCATGATTGAAGTAAGATCGTGCCATTGCGAAATCATTTTTTCCTTTTGAAATGGAAATATAGATACCACCCCCAATCGAAATCATTAAACTCAATGCTATGAGCAATTCTACAATCGGTACAACAGTTGTGACCGCAGCCAAGGACGCATCCCCAAGCATTTGCGCAACAAATATTCCATCAATAACGATATATAACGAATTTGCCACAAGACCTAAAATACCTGGGATGGCATACTTTAATATTTCTTTTTTTATATTTCTATCCATATAAACTCCTTTATTTACTCATTAAATCGTGCACAATCTTTATCATAAAATCTGCCACATTTTATATAATTTATTGATTCTAGTTCTAACTCCAAATCAGAAGCCACAACAGAAATTTCAACATCAACCCATTTATCATGGTTTAAAGCAGGCAATTGTTTATGATTTAAGGGACAAATACAATAGTGATAGGCACCAGGTCGATTAAACTTTACAGGCATAAAACTATTGACTCCTTGCCCAAAGATAGTAATGGTGTCTTGTTTGGGTAAGGGAGCGTCATTTTGGGCAATGATTTTATACATCTTTATTTCCTTTTTTTCATAGTCAAAAGATGCACAAACCTTAATAATGACCGATAATGACTTATAAG
>DATBUC010000004.1:0-19430 GCA_036516515.1 Erysipelothrix sp.
ACTGTAGATCAAGAGGGTAAAATGATTGAAGATGTGGAAGATGCAGTGAGACATCAAACCCGCAGAACATTAGAAATTGCCCAAAAAGTTATTGCTTAAGAGAGTACTTGCTACTCTCTTTTTTCTTACTTACATGATACAATAAGTAGGAAAGGACGTGTCAAATGAAAAAAATTAACTTAGGAACAAGTCAAGTTGAAGTATCTAATATAGCTTTAGGCTGCATGCGTATGAATCATTTATCAGACGAAAAAGCACAAGCTGTAATTAAAACAGCGTTTGAAGCAGGTATTAATTTTTTTGATCATGCAGACATCTATGGACAAGGGGAATCAGAAAGTATTTTCGGTAGGGCGATTAAAGCATTAAACATTCCTCGAGAATCAATCATCATTCAATCAAAATGCGGCATTGATCAAGAGAATGGAACCTATAATTTTTCCAAGGCGCATATACTTAACTCAGTAGACAAAATCTTAAAACGACTTCAAACAGACTATCTTGACGTCTTAGTTTTACATCGCCCTGATAGTTTATTTGATCCAATTGAAGTGAATGAGGCATTTCATATTTTATATGAATCAAAAAAAGTCCGCCATTTTGGCGTCAGTAATCAGTCACCAGCCCAAATGAAGCTTCTACAAAAGTACTGCGATTTTGATTTATTGGTTAATCAAGTACAATTTAGTTTAATGCATACGGGCATGATTGATGCTGGTTTTAATGTTAATATGGAAAAAACATATCCTGGAGAAGGCATTATTGAATATGCGCGTCTACAACAACAAACTTTACAAGCTTGGTCACCATTTTATTCAGGTTTCTTTGAAGATATTTTCTTAGATAATGATAAATTCCCAGAAGTTAATGCCGCAATCGATACGTTAGCTAAAAAGTATGATGTTTCTAATGAAGCCATTGCGATTGCCTGGATTTTACGTCACCCCGTCAATTTTCAAGTTTTAATTGGCAGCATGAATCCCGATAGAATTAAACGGATTGTTCAAGCCAATAACATCACGCTAAGTCATAAAGAATGGTATGATTTGTATAAAGCAGCCGGCAATCGATTGCCATAATATCATAAGGAGTATGTCATGAAAGAAAAAATAAATAGTTTGTTATTATCACTTGTTTTTGTTGTGTTGATGTTTGCCATTTACTATTTTGGGTATCATGCCAAACTTAACACTCAGTTATTAAAAGAAATGGTTTTGCCCTTAGCTTTACTGGGTTTTATCTCATCTGTCATGCATATGAAATTATTTTCCTATGGCGTCTATGCGTCTGGTTTGATTGCCATGCTATACGATGCTTTTATTACGCAATCATTTCTTGATCCCAATAAACAAGGTCAAGGCATGACTAAAATTATGCTTGTGGGTGTTTTTATTGCATTTTCATTAGAATTATTTTTCACACTTGTTTTACCTTTTACACGTAAAAAAAGAGAACAATAAAACTTAAGTCGCAATCTAGGGGGAACGTATGAAACGATTAACAGAAGGATTTGAAAGACTTACAGAATCGGAGAAGAGAGTCTGTAATTATATTGTCCAAAATTATAAAGAAGTTGCTGATATGAATATTAATGATCTTGCAGAACGCGCCTATGCTTCTAAAACCGTTGTCATTAATATGGCTCAAAAATTAGATTTTAGTGGTTATACAGAACTGCGTTATTATCTGAAGAATATTATGAGTGATAAAGAAGAAGAGCTACTGAGCCCTTATGCAAGTCGCGATTCTGTCTTGAAATTAAGCAAATTGACAGGTAATATCATGAATTTTGATGATATGGATCGGGTCGCAAAAGATATTGTTAATGCACGAACAGTCTATGTTTCGGCCCGGGGCACGTCTAAATCATGCGCCACCCATTTGTCTCACTTACTTTTAACCATGGGCGTTAAATGTGTCTTAATCAGTGATTATAATTTACTATCGATCACCGCCAGTAAAGTCGAACGCAATGAACTTTTCATTCTATTTTCTTTATCAGGTGAAACCAGAAAGATTATCGAAGCGGCGGAAATCGTTAAGGCCAGGGGGGCTAAAGTGGTTGGAATCACCTCTTTCAGTCACAATAATTTATCAAGACTTGCGGATGTGAATCTCTATGCAGCCACCGAATCAACAGAAACCTTAACTGATGATGATATCTCACGTATTGGCTTTTTCATTGTTGCCGAAGTCTTAGCCAATCAAGTAAAACTCAATCTTAAATAGACCTAAGTCATGAACTGTGACTTAGGTTTTTATTTTTGTTTTAAAAGACTGGTTTAGGTATGAAAAAATGCAGTAAAGTCGTTAAGATAAAGGTAAGAAAGAGAAGGGATAATATGTTAAAAGAACACAATATCACAATCGTAGGTGCCGGGAGTTCCAGAACACCCGCACTGGTAGGCTCAATGGTCGAATATAAAGACCGCTTTAAAATGAAAAAATTAGTTTTTTATGATATCGAGGAAACAAGAATGGGCAAAATGGAGGCCTATATTCGTTTGGTCCTTAAACAAGAAATGCCTAACCTAGAAGTTATTTTCACAACGGATAAAGATATTGCCTATAAAGATACTGATGCAGTCTTGGTCCAAATGCGCGCTGGTTTTACAGAAATGCGCAGCGCTGATGAAAAAATTCCACTCAAACATGGACTAGTTGGTCAAGAAACCTGTGGACCGGGAGGTTTTGCATATGGTATGCGCTCCATTGGTGCTATGATCGAAATGGTCAACGATATCCGTGCTGTGAATCAAGATGCTTGGATTTTAAACTATACAAATCCAGCTGCAATCGTGGCTTTGGCATTGGACAAGGTTTTTCCAGATGATCACAAAATTTTAAACTTATGTGATCAACCGTATTCAATGATGCGTTCATTTGCGAAAATATTAGGCAAAGACCAACATGATCTAAGAACCGTTTACTTTGGCTTGAACCACTTTGGCTGGTTCACCGATATTTTAGACTATGATGGGAATAGTTATTATGCAGAATTACATGATTATTTAGCCAACCATGAATTCAAACCTTATAATGCAGAACAAAGATCACAATCATGGCTTGAAACCTATCGACGCGTTAATAAATACTTACAATTTTTCCCAGAATACATTCCGAACACATACTTACAGTATTACTTTTTCCCAGAAGAAATTGTCGCTGAAAGTAATCCCGACTATACCCGTGCTGATGAAGCCAAAGACAGTCGTGAAAAAGAAGTCTTCGAATTATGTGCGCAAGCAGAAGGTAAGGACACTTTAGGCGATTTAGAAATACTCAAAGGTTCAGTTTTTGGTAATCTCATGATCGAAGTTGCCGAATCAATTCTCTATGATCTCAATAACGAATTTGTCATCTTAGTGCGAAACAAAGGCTATATTCCCAATTTCCCTAGCGATGCGATTGTAGAGTTAAGTGGTACCTTAGGTCTAGATGGGGCCAAAGCATATCCTTATGGTGAAATTAAACCATTCTATAAAGGCTTGATGGAAGGGCAATACGCTTATGAAAAACTGACTGTTGAAGCCTTTTTAGAAAAAGACTACACCAAAGCACTTCAAGCACTGACTTTAAATCGGACCATTGTTGATCCCCAAAAGGCTAAAGCAGTCTTAGATGATCTGATGGAGGCAAATAAGGAGTATTGGTATCTTGAAAAGAAATGATATTTATGAACAATCACTCTCCTTACACGAACAGCTCAAAGGTAAAATGTCTACTGAACTCAAAGCAGAAATCAACAGTTATGATGATTTAGCCTTGCTATATTCGCCAGGTGTCGCCCGTCCCAGTGAAGCGATTTTCGCAGATGAAAATCTCGCTTACACTTATACCGGCAAAGGGAACACCGTCGCAATCGTCAGTGATGGCAGTGCCGTTTTAGGATTGGGTAATATTGGTCCTAAAGCGGCTCTACCAGTAATGGAAGGTAAGGCTGCACTTTTTAAAAGATTTGCAGGACTTAATGCTGTGCCCATTGTGTTGGATACGCAAGATCCTGATGAAATAATTGCCATTGTAAAAGCAATTGCACCTGGTTTTGGCGGTATTAATCTTGAAGATATCGCGGCACCACAATGTGTCTATATTGAAGAAAAGCTCGAAGAAGCCTTAGACATACCCGTATTTCATGATGATCAACATGGGACATCGATTGTGACGATTGCGGCATTAATCAATGCATTAAGAGTCGTAAATAAAAAAGCTGAAGACATTAAAATGGTTGTCAGTGGTGCCGGTGCTGCAGGATCGGCCATCATCAGTTTAGCGCATCAATTGGGTGTACAAGATATTTATGCTTTTAATTCAAGTGGGTTAATCATGCCCAATCAAAATACAAGCGACCCTGTACTCAACCGCGTGAGTGCGATTACCAACAAGGCTCATTTAACCGGTGATTTAGAAACAATCATCAAGGGAGCGGATGTATTTATCGGTGTTTCAGTTGCCGATGTTCTTACCGCAGAAATGGTACAATCAATGGCGAAAGATCCCATCATCTTAGCCATGGCAAATCCCAATCCAGAAATTGACTATGATACTGCAATTAAAGCAGGCGCAAAAGTGGTTGGCACAGGGAGAAGCGATTATCCGAATCAAATTAATAATATATTGGTTTTCCCAGGCTTATTTAAATCACTGCTAAAAAACAAGGCCCACTATGTGCCTGAGCAAGTCAAACTAGCCTGTGCTCAAGGGATTGCTGACTTAATTTCTAAAGAACAACTTTCAAGCACCCATATTGTGCCCAGTGTTTTTGATGATAAGTTGAATGATGCAATTGACCAAGCAGTGAGTCTAACAATTAAACAACTGAGAGAGGATGGCCATGATGTTTAGAAAATTATTCAAAAAGAAAGCAACAGATATCGTCGCACCGATGGCAGGAAAACTGTTATCATTAGATCAAGTAAATGACCCAGTCTTTAGTGAAAGAGCGATGGGAGATGGCTTTGCTATAGAATTCAAACAAGGCAATGTTTATGCGCCTGTTGATGGGGAAATTATTACTGTCTTTCCTACCCATCATGCAATTGGAATTAAAGCAGATGATCGCAATGAATATTTAATTCATATAGGTTTAGATACGGTCAACTTCAAAGGTGAAGGTTTTAAAGCACATGTCAGCGCAGGGCAAAGAATTCAAAAAGGTGACCTTTTACTTGAGGTAGATCATCCATTTTTCCAAAAGCACCAAGTTGATATGATCTCACCTGTTATTGTGACCAATTTGAATGGTCGAAAAATTGAAATACTCAAAGAAAATGAAATTGTGACCGTAGGCACGGCAGAAATATTAAGAATATTTGTACCCTAAGCTTCGCAATGCGAAGCTTTTTTAGAAAGGAAATTATGAAAACATATTATTCAAAACAAATTGTCTCGCATCAAGGCATCATTGAAGGTTATATTAATATTGACCAAGGAAAAATTGTCGGTTTAGAAAGAGGAAAACCCAACGGGGATTTCATCGATTTATCAGAGCAAGTTATTTATCCAGGTTTTTTAGATATCCATGTTCATGGCTGGGGCACAGGGAGTTATGCCCTAGAAAACACAGTAGCCGCAATCGAAGCCATGTCTTTTGATATGGCTAAAGAAGGTGTTACTGGTTTTCTCGCAACAACCATGACCGATTCGTTAGCACAAACGCAACGCTATATAGAAACAGGAAACCAAGCCTATCATAAACCAATGAAAGGAGCACACTTTTTAGGGCTTCATTTAGAAGGGCCCTTTATTAATCCGAAACAAAAAGGGATGCAAAAAGAAGCACACTGTCTTACCCCTGATTTAGATATTATGAAAAGTCTCTATCATTTACAAACGGATAAATCAATGATTAAACTTATGACCATGGCACCTGAGCTTGATCCATCGATGCAAGTCATTCAATTTTGCCAAGCCCATAATATTCAAGTATCAGCAGGGCATACAGAGATTGGTCTGGAAGATCTTGCAAAAATGAAAGATTATGGTGTGGGGGGCATGACCCATATGTTTAGTGGTATGAAAGGCTTCCATCACCGTGATTTAGGGAGTGTGGGGGCTGCTCTTTATTGTGATGATATCTATTGTGAATTTGCTAAACAAACAGGAATTACAGTTAAACATGAAGCGTTTGATTTGGTCTATCGCCTCAAAGGTCCAGATAAAATTTTTATGACGACTGATTGCTTGGGTTTAGCGAAGGTACAAAAACCAACATATCACTATGTACGCCAAGTCACCTTTGTTCCGCATGATGAATATCTCTTGCTAAAACATGATGATGGCAAAGAAGAAAAAATCTACTTTGATGATTACCAAGCCATTCGTCAAGTTGAACTTAGTTATATTGATTCAATTAAAAACATGTGTAAACATACCGCCGTGTCGCCCATGGCAATCGCTAAAATGTGCAGTCAAAACCCAGCGGAATATATTCACTTAGGCAAGCAGAAAGGTAAAATCATGTGCGGTTATGATGCTGATCTTACGATTTTAGATAAGGAAATGAATGTTTTTGCCACGATGGTTGCAGGCACCATGGTTTATCAACGTTAACGAAAATTAAAGTTACCTATCTTGGCTGTTAAGTGTTTGAAAAAAGAGAGCTCAGTTCATAAGACGCGCATATTTGCGTGTCTTATTTTATGTTATAATAAATTTAAGGAGGGCCTCAATGAAAATCAATACAAAACAAGCAATTCAAATTATGTGTCGTTTTAATGATTATATTCAAGAGCATGAACTTGCGCTCAATGAATGGGACCAAGCTGGAGATGGCGACCATGGTACCCATATGTCACATGCCATGCGTATGGTTTTAAAGCAATTAGACAGACAAAATTTTGCCTTACCGCATGAAGTTTTTAGTAAAAGTGCAGCGGTGATACAAGCAAATGGTGAAGGCATCGCTTGTTATTATTATGCGAAAGCATTTGCTGCAATGGCTGAGTGTGAAGATGAATTTTGTCTTGGAGATGCCTTAGCCCATGCTTTAGAAGCATTAGAACAAGAAAGTGATGCTTCGTTTTTAGATAAGACGATGCTAGATGTTTGGCGCGGGGTCTTAGAGTTATATGAAACAGAACAATTTGAAAAGGATTTGATCCGCGCCATTCCTCATCGAACTAAAGAAATGATCGCCAAAAAGGGGCAAGCCGCACAAAATCCCCAGCAATCTGCCAACTTATTTGATCCAGGCTCAATGTCCAGTATGTATTTGATGTTGTCATTTCATGATGTGTTGTATGCATAAACAGAAAAAACCAGTGATTGTTGAGGTATGTGCTACGAGTTTAAATGATTGTCTGGTGGCTGAAAAAGTGGGCGCCCATCGGATTGAATTAAATCAAGCATTGCATTTGGGCGGATTAACTCCCAGTTATGGTTTAGTTAAGCAAGTACAAGCATACTGTGGTTTACCTATTATTGTGATGATCAGAGCGCGTGGCGCCGGGTTTTGTTATAGTGAAACAGAGTTTGCAGTAATGTATGAAGATGCAAAAGCCTTATTAGAATTGGGTGTAGCAGGCTTGGCGTTTGGCTTTCTAACAGATGAGTGTACCATTGACAAAGCAAGGACACAAAAATTTGTTTCTTTATGTCATGCTTATGGGAAACAAGCTGTTTTTCATCGGGCTTTTGATCGAACGCGTGATCCTTTTGCTGCCATTGAAACTTTAATTGATTTGCGTGTAGATCGCATTTTAACAAGTGGTCTTGCGCCCAGTGCTTATCAGGGCATGGCTCTTTTAAAAACCTTACAAAAAAGGTATAGTAAGCATATTGAATTATGTGTTGCGGCAGGAATTAATGAGACAAATGTGGCAGAAATTGTGCAAACCACCCAAATCAATCAAGTCCACGGTTCGTTTAAATCTTGGCAACATGATCCAACAACAGAAAGCAATCATATCAGTCAAGCACTGGATGCTGCAGGTCATTATGAGTATGCAGATGCCAAAAAGATAAAGGCATGTCTTTCTGTGTTGCAATAAGGAGGCATTATGGGTTCATATTTTAAGGGAGGGTTAACCTCTTATATTATTTTAAAAATTACCAATGCGATTTTAATCGTGTTTACCCTTGGTTTTGCGACGCCTTGGGCCATCACCCGCACTTATCGCTGGGAGATTGAGAATACCATCATTGATGGCAGAAGGCTCATTTTTACAGGAAGCGCAATTGGTCTTTTTTCTCATTGGGTGAAATGGTGGTTTTTAACTTTAATTACTTTTGGTATTTATGGCTTTTGGGTCCATATCAAAGTCATTGATTGGAAAGCAAGACATACACACCTTAGCTAAAGTAGCGTCGCAATTGACGCTACTTTTTTTCTTAATAAAATCTTAAACAATTACCCTCTTAATCCTTAATAAATAAATCACTATAATACGAATGAAGGGGGAAGACAGATGAAAAGTTTGCTGGTATGCTTATTGTTTTTAAATTTAAATCAAGTTTATTTTGTTGATCGCAATCCCAGTCATCAAAAACCTTGTTATAAAGTGATTGAAGGACCCAAAGAAACACTGTACCGTTATCATCGAAGTGATGAAAAAAATGTGTTTAAAGTATTAAAAAATAATACGCACAAGTTGTTACCATATCACTTTCAGGTGCTATACTATAAAATAAAGATATATTTTACATATTATATCGATATGTTGTTTGAATATGCAATAGGAGGCCTTGTATGAAGATACTTATTTGTGATGATGAAAAAGACATTGTCTCAGCAATTGAAATTTATTTAAAAGGGGAAAATTATGAGACAGTTGCGTGTTATAACGGACAAGAAGCGTTAGATTATTTAGAAAAAAAGGAAGATATTGATTTGGTGATTTTAGATGTCATGATGCCTGTGCTTGATGGGATTACAACCTTAATGAAAATCAGAACATTTTCGACAGTGCCGGTGATTTTATTGACGGCCAAAAGTGAAGACAATGATAAAATTATTGGCTTAAATATTGGGGCTGATGATTATGTCACCAAACCCTTTAATCCATTGGAATTAATCGCCAGGGTGAAATCGCAATTAAGACGCTCACATCACTTCGCGCAAACCACTCAAGAGCTACAACTGAGTTGTGGTGGCATCGTGATCAATGATGAGAGTAAAGCGGTCTTTGTTGATGAAAAAGAAGTTAACTTAACGCCAACTGAGTATGAAATTTTAAAATTATTGGTACAAAATCAAGGGAAAGTTTTTTCTCCCACGCAAATTTATCAAAAGATATGGCAAGACTATGTTTATGGTAGCGAAGCCACGGTCGCAGTCCATATTCGCCACTTACGAACAAAAATTGAAATTAACCCTTCTGAACCACGTTATTTAAAAGTGGTTTGGGGTCAAGGTTATAAGATAGAAGGACAATAATATGAAATTAAATTTAAAAAATAAAAAAAATCTTGCTAAAGTAATCGCGATTTTGAGTTTGAGTGCATTCATTGCCTCAACAGTATTGTTAGTGTTTTTTATGGGAACTAATGCCTATTATCTTGAAAAAGATAATTATCGTGAACATTTACAACAAGAAGTCGTCAGCAGTCAAGTACAATCCTTAGTTTATCGTAATTTCTATCAAGGTGAATATAAAGGCCATGATGGGCAAAAACAAAATTTTACATTATCACTTTATGAAGATAATGATTTACTCTATGAAGAGCCAACAGATGAAAAAATTGAACGGACACTCAGTGAAACTGTGGTGGTTGATGATGAATTTGAACCTAATCAGTATCGCGAAAGGATACTTCGTGCGGAAATAAACATATTAGAAAACAAGCCAGTAGATGATAACCTAAAACTCTTTTCTACCTACAGTGATACTCTGTATGAAATCCGTTATGTCGTGTTGTACAGCATGGTTTTAAGTGGGCTCGTATTTTTACTTTCGATGTTATCCTTATTAAAAAAAGAAGCGGGAACAGTCGCAGCGTTTAATCGCTTAGATAAAATTCCTTTTGATCTCTATAGTTTTTTTATGATTCCGATGTTATTTTTTCCGGCAATTTTATTAGAGAATATTGACTATGGGATGCAAATTAAAAATGTTCATCTCTTTCTCTTTTTCTCAGCACTGACTATGGTTGTTTTCTCTACACTTTTGATTGAATATTTTAAAAGTATTGTTGTGAGAATTCAAACAAAAACATTATTTAAAAATAATTTATTCGTTATGATTTTAAGTAAAATAGTGGGTATTGCGAAAAGTTTTACTTCACGCATTCTTTTTATGATTCAAAACTTAAAGTATTCTCGTAAACAAATTGTTATTTTTACCCTGTTTCTTTTATTACAAATCATCATTCTCGCAATCTTTTCAGGGTTTTCGATCGTAATCTATGCAGTTGAAGTGCTCGGTATCTATTATTACCTTGTGAACGAAGGGGTTCAGTGGGACGCTTTGATCACTAAAAGTAGTGCAATTGCTTCAGGAAATCTCAACCATCAAGAAACGGTTAATTTTCAGCGTAAGTTTGCTAAGGTAAATGAAAATCTTGAAGCGGTTGAAGCAGGCTTAAGCTTAGCGGTAGAAAAACAAATGAAAAGTGAAATGATGAAAACAGAATTAATTACCAACGTATCGCATGATCTCAAGACACCCTTAACCTCGATTATCAACTACTTAGATTTATTAAAAGATGCAGATGAAGCGGATAAAGAAGATTACTTAGCGATACTACAACGTCAATCTTATAAGCTGAAAGGTTTGATTGAGGATTTATTAGAAGTGTCAAAATTAAATTCTGGCAATTATAATGTAAACTTAAGTGCCGTTGATTTAACATTGCTCTTAACTCAAGTTGAAGGTGAGTACCAGGAAAAATTCAAAGAGCATGACTTAACGTTAATCGTCAATAAACCAGAAAATCCACTGATGATTGAAGCTGATGGCCAATTATTATGGCGTATTTTTGATAATCTATTACAAAATGCTTTAAACTACTCTTTAGCTCACAGCAGAGTTTATGTTGACTTAAAGCATCAAAACAATCATATTATTGTAAGTATTAAAAATATATCCCATGAACCATTAAATTATGATGCAAAAACATTAATGGAACGTTTTGTTAGAGAAGATGAGTCGCGAAATAGTGAAGGAAGTGGCTTGGGCTTGGCGATTGTGAAAGGGATGATGGAAGCACAAGGCTTTGATTTCGTAATTCAGCTTGATGCCGATTTATTCACCAGTCAATTAATATTTAAGCAATAAAAAAACAAGCATCTTGGATGCTTGTTTTCCTTTTTATAGTGCTTCAATCGCTTTTTCTAATTTATAGATGGCCTTTTTCTTGATGTATTGATAGATCAACACTTGAATGATGATCATGATAAGTACAATAAGATACACGGTTAATGGTTTGGTGAATTTATAGAGCGCAAATCCAGCCAAGCCCATAATTAAAAAGCTTGAGAAAATAGGGATGGTCGCCATAAAGTTTTGTTTTAAAGCTTGCGTGATATCTTCCCAGACCAACTTTGGGGCCAGTGTATCAATCAATAAACCTTCTAATGTTGTCAGATTAACTGCCAGTAAGACGGTGATCAAAGCCACAAGGTAAAGGTAAGCAGGCAACTTTAATAGCGTAATGGCTATAAAACTAATCAATAAACCAGGTACCATAGAAACAATATTAGCGACCATTAATTTGGCATGTACTAAGTCCATCAGGGTAAGTGGCATAATTTGATAATTCATCATATTTTCGCCTTCTCGTGAAAAGGAAGTTGAAGCTATTGTTGTCATGGAACTAATAAAGTATGAAATCGCCAGTGTAATGACGATGGTTCCTGCCACAATGTATTCTGATCCAACGGAATTGAGGAGTTGATTAAACTCTAATAACAATTCGGAAACCTTATCCCAACCTGTTTCTTTAATAATCAGTACTGTCGGTAAAGCAAAGGATAGCGGTAAAATAATGAGGACGAGTAAGTAATTGATGGCTAATACTGGCGTTCTAAATATGTTTTGGAAATCAGCATGGATTAAACTGGCTAAAATGCCTTTTTGTTGATAGCGTTTCTCCATTTGTTTTTTATTTAATTGTTTTTCTTTTTTCGTTTCTTCGTTGCTGGCAAGTAAGCCTTTGAAATATAATTGTTCCATAATAAAGAGGGCTAAAAATGCCACGACAAGCGTGATCACAATGGCCAGTAAGCCTTGAATGATATTGTTTTGTGTGATGAAACGGGCAAACATCGGAATTGTTGGTACAAATGAATTCACTTTATTAATTAAAGGTCCATCGCTATTGATAATAGAACCAACCAATCCCCCTGAATCCATCGTACTCCCTGATGTAAAGCCTGAATAAAAGATAATAACAAAGACAAATATTGATGAAACATAAGTAAAGAGATCCTTGTTATTAACTTTTGGGATAAAAGAAAAGAGTAAAACGATGATTAAACTGGCGATGACTGTAGGTACGACTGGAATAAAAAGACCAACAAACAAATATTTAAGTAAAAATAAGACTGAACGATCGACTTGCCAGAAATAATTAATTCCCATTGGAATATAGAAAAAGGCAAGGGATGATAGACCAGTCACATAAATTGTCGTGATTTTTGCAACTAATATTTCACGTGGTGATAAAGGGAGCGGTAAAAGGCTTTCTGTATCTTGCGAAAAGTATAAGACGGTTGGTATTGAAATCGTCAAAGTAACAAAAAGAAACAAACTGAGCCCAGTCAAACTGGAGAAGATAAGCATCGATTCCTGGTTGATTGCAACTAAGGATTCAATGGTGGAACGCGTCATAAAGAAAGTGATTCCAACTAAATAAATACTTAAAGCGATCATGCCAAAAATTCTTAAGAACTTTTTCTTTTTCGTAAGTTCTTGTTTATCATTAAATTGAGCACCGTAAAGGTTTTTAAGCATGACTTTTGTTAAACTAACGATTTTTCTCATGCTGTGACCTCAAGGAAGATTTCTTCAAGCGATAGATTTTGGTGCTCTGCTTTCAATGCTTCTAGTGTTCCGTTGTAAACAATTTTTCCATGGTTTACTATGGCAATCTCATGACATAATTTCTCGGCTACCTCTAAAACATGGGTAGAGAAGAATACGATTTTTCCTGCTGCTGCTCTTTCTTTCATTAATTCTTTTAAAGTGAAGGCTGATTGGGGGTCAAGTCCTGTTAAAGGCTCATCAAGAATTAAAAGGTAGGGATCATGCAATAAGGTTCCTACGACCATTATTTTTTGTCTCATCCCATGTGAGTAACTGGCTATTTTTTTATTTAATACCTGATCAATTTTTAATAGACGCGTATAATGTTCAATGCGTTCTTTTCTTGTGCTTTCATCAACTTCATACATGTCGGCCATAAAGTTTAAATATTCAATGCCCTTAAGCTTTAAAAAGGCATTGGGATTGTCTGAGACAAAGCCAAATAAAGATTTAGCGGCAATCGCATCGGTTTTGATATCATGCCCATTAATGGTGACGGTTCCTGCTGTAGGGGCTAAGATTCCTGTCATCATTTTGATCGTTGTTGTTTTACCAGCGCCGTTGGGGCCAATAAAGCCAACGATTTGTCCTGGTTGTATTGTAAGATTTAAATCATCAACTGCTTTATGATCTTTACCATACACCTTTGTTAAATTCTCTAGTTTTATCATCGTTCTTTCCTCCTGTTGTGTTACTAAACTACAACAACATCCTACCATAATTGTTGCTCCTTCTTCAATCAAAATATATTGGCCATAAAAAAAGAAAAGATTTTACTCTTTTCTTATAACCACTTTATTTTACTTTCTGTTTTATTTTTAATTCTTCTAATGTTATCTTTATGCCTTACAATAACAATCAAATTAATAATGGTAAACGCGATAGGAATTTGACTGTTATCACAGGTAAACCATAATATGATACTGGCAAGAGTTATGGCGATTATCGCTGATAGAGAAACCATTTTTGAAATAAAAAGACTGATAAAAAAGGCACTTAAAGGCACAAAGAAATGAAGACCGATTTGCTTTGTCACAAAAAGGCTGATTCCAAGTAAAAAGCCAAAACTGGTAGAAACAGCTTTGCCCCCTCTAAATTGTGCGAAAACAGGGAAGATATGACCGATTGTGGCAAAAAAACCAGAATAAATGACGTATTCAGGTGCAAAAGGATAAACAAGGGCCATCGCTAAGGTTGCTTTTAAAACATCCAAGACAGCGACAGAAACGCCAGCTTTCTTTCCTAAAGTTCGGCCTGCATTGGTTCCGCCCAAATTACCTGAACCGTGTTCTCGCACATCAGTGTTGTAAAACACTTTACCAATCACAAGTGCGAACGGAATAGAACCTAATAAATAGCCAAACAAGCTCACTAAAATTATTTTCATAATGTCACCTCTTAATCTATTATACACAGTAATTAAGGTGATTAACATCTAAAATAATTCATTTCACAACTTGCCTTTTTTAAGGTATAGTATTAAAGCGATTAAAAACGAATATTTAATGTTCTGCATGATATAATAGCAAAGAAGGGAGTTGCATCGATGAGTGATAACACTTATTCAGCATCTAGTATTGAAATATTAGAAGGTTTGGATGCTGTAAGAAAACGGCCAGGGATGTATATTGGCTCAACAGACCAAAAAGGACTTCATCACCTTGTTTGGGAAATTTTAGACAATGCGATTGATGAGGCGCTTAATGGCCATGGTGATCGCATTGAAATCACAATTGAATCTGATCAATGTATCAGTATTCGAGACTATGGTCGCGGGATGCCGGTAGCACAACATGATAGTGGCATGTCGGCTTTAGAAGTTATTTTTACTGTATTACATGCAGGAGGGAAATTCTCTGAAGCAGGCGGCTATAAGACCAGTGGGGGTCTTCATGGTGTGGGTGCAGCTGTTGTGAACGCTTTAAGTACAGAAGTTGATGTCATTGTATATCGCGATGGCAAAGCCCACAGTCTTGAATTTATTAATAGTAAAGCCACAGGCACAATTAAAACCAGTAAAAGTAAAGAAGCCCAGGGGAGTTTAGTGCGTTTTAAAGCAGACACTAAAATTTTTGGCGATGCACGCTTTAGTTATAATACAATTTGTGAACGCGTCCAAGAATCCGCTTTTTTAATGCAAAAAACCCATTTTATTATTAAAGATCTTCGAACGGATGCGGAGGTTGAATATGTCTATCAAGATGGCTTAAAAGAGTTTATGCAAACGATACACGAATCACAAGAGGTTATCAGCGATGTGATTTTAATTGAAGGTGAAAAAGACAGCATCTCTTTAAGTTTGGCTATGCAATATAATGCAGGCTATCATGAAGACATATATTCTTATGTTAACCTAGTACGTACCCAAGATGGTGGAAGCCATGTTGTCGGTTTTCGTTCCGCTTTTACCAAAGCCATCAATGATTATGCAAGAAAACATCATGTTTTAAAGGAAAAGGATAAAAACTTTGAAGGAAAAGATATTCGTGAAGGTCTATCAGCCATCATTTCTGTCTCCATTCCAGAGAACCTATTACAATTTGAAGGCCAAACAAAAAGTAAATTAGGAACGCCCTCAGCACGGGTTGTCGTCGAACAAATTATTGCTGAGAATTTACCTTATTATCTTGATACCCATCACGAAGAAGCGATGCGTATCTTAGGGAAAATTCAAAAAGCCAGCGAGGCCAGAACGGCGGCAAGAAAAGCCAGAGAAAAAGCACGTCAAGGCAAAGGACGACGCATTGAAAAAATTCTCTCAGGTAAACTTGCGAATGCCCAAACGCGCAATAAAGAAAAAAATGAACTCTTCTTAGTTGAGGGAGATTCGGCGGGCGGTAGTGCAAAACAAGGACGCGATAGTCGTTTTCAAGCTATTTTACCTTTAAGGGGTAAAGTGCTTAATACTGAAAAAGCAAAATTTGAAGATATCTTAAAAAATGAAGAATTGAATACCATTATCCATACTGTAGGAGCTGGAGTCGGAAGTGATTTTGTATTAGAAGATTCTAATTATAAAAAAATCATTATTATGACTGACGCCGATACTGATGGTGCGCATATTCAGGTATTACTATTAACGTTCTTTTTCCGTCATATGCGTCCTTTAGTTGAAGCAGGTTATGTTTATATTGCTCAACCTCCTTTATATCGTGTGAAAGCTAAAAATGAAACTTTTTATTGTTATAGCGATGAAGAATTGGAAGCTTATCGAGAAAAATATGGCAAGTTGGAATTACAACGCTATAAAGGACTTGGTGAAATGAATGCCGATCAGTTATGGGAAACAACGATGAAGCCAGAAACAAGAAATTTGATTCAAGTTGAAATCGATGATTTATTAACGGCTGATCGACGCGTCAGTACTTTGATGGGCGATAAAGTATCTTCTCGCCGTGAATGGATAGAAGATAATGTTGCCTTTACATTGGAAGAGGAGGATGATTATGTCGGAAAATTATAAATTACCAATTGAAGACATTATGGGTGAACGGTTTGGCCGTTATTCAAAATATATCATCCAAGAACGGGCTTTACCGGATGTTCGTGATGGCTTAAAACCAGTGCAACGACGTATCCTGTATGCCATGCATCATGAAGGCAATGATTATAATAAACCTTATCGAAAATCAGCGAAAACGGTGGGTAATGTTATTGGGAACTATCACCCTCATGGCGATAGTTCTGTATATGATGCGATGGTTCGCTTATCACAGCCTTGGAAAATGAATCACCCTTTAGTGGATATGCAAGGAAACAATGGTTCGATTGATGATGATCCAGCGGCTGCGATGCGTTATACAGAAGCACGTCTATCACAAACAGCCCATACTTTACTAGAAAACATTGATGAAGCGGTGGTGCCATTTGTTTTAAACTTTGATGATATGACCACAGAACCGTCTGTTTTACCCGCGCGCTTCCCACATCTTCTCGTCAACGGCGCAACAGGGATTGCGGCAGGGTATGCCACTAATATTCCGCCCTTTAACTTTAACGAAGTGATTGAAGCGGCGATTTATCGCCTGAATCATCCCAATGCTACAGTTGATCAACTTAAAGAAATTATTAAAGGACCTGATTTTCCCACTGGAGCAATTATTGAAGGTCAAGAGGGTATCGACAAAATCCTAGAAACCGGTCGCGGTCGTATTGTTGTAAGAGCGAAAGCGGAAATTAAAAAACAAAAGGGACGCCAACAAATTATCATCACAGAATTACCTTATGAAGTCATTAAGTCAAACCTTGTCCGCAAAATTGAAGATTTGCGCTTTAAAATGGTTGATGATGGTTTAGGTGATGTGATGGATGTTCGTGATGAATCAGATCGTAATGGTTTGCGAATTGTCATTGACTGTAAAGCCAGTGCCGATGCAAAGAGTATTTTGAATCTATTTTATAAACATACAGAACTACAAGTTTATTACAATGCGAATATGGTTGCGATTGTGAATGAACGTCCTGTTGTCTGTGGTGTTACCACGATTTTAGATGCATTTTTAGAGTTTCGTGAAGAAGTGGTTTTGAAAAGATCGCAATTCCGCTATGAAAAAAAGGAAAAACGCCTCCATATAATTGAAGGTTTGATGAAGGCGACTTCAATTCTTGATGAGATTATTGCAATCATTAGAGCCTCTAAAAATCGTAAAGAATCTTACGAAAATTTAATGACACAATTTAATTTTACGCAAATACAAGCAGAAGCGATTGTTGATTTACAATTATATCGCTTATCTTCGACTGATATCGTCAAGTTAAAAGAGGAATTTGCACTTTTAAGTAATGAATTATATGAATTAAAACAAATTATCGAAGATGAAAAAGTAAGACACTTTACAATGACTGAGGAATTTAAGGCTTTACTTAAAGATTTCTCAACACCAAGAAGAAGTGAAATTAGAAAAGAAATTGCTGATTTAGAGGTGGATCATTTATCCTTGATTCCTGAGGAAAATATGATGATTACTTTAAGTCAAGACGGTTATTTAAAACGTGTTTCTTTACGTTCCTATAGTTCAAGCCCAGAAAATTCATTGGGGATTAAAGAAGAAGATCAAATGATTTTTGTCCAAGAAGCAAGTACCGTGCAAACTTTATTATATTTCACCAGTTCAGGTCGTTATGGGGTAATCTTGGTCCATGATATCTTAGAGTCGCGCTGGCGTGATGTGGGTTCCCACTTAAATGAATATGTCAGTTTAGATCCGCAGGAATCGATAGTAGATGCATTTATTATTGATGATTTCCAAGATTCTCGTTTTGTGGTCACCACAACAGCACAAGGAATGATTAAAAAAACATTACTTGCAGATTTAGAATTAAAACGGACAGGACAATTATCTATGGCCATGAATCTGAATGAAGATGATACTTTGGTAAGTGCATCGTTAGCTACTGATGCAGATGAAATTGTAATGGTCTCCCATGCGGGTCAAGCCTTGCGATTAGCTTTAGAATCCATTAATCCTGTAGGTCCAAGAGCAAAAGGGGTTATTGGTATGCGCCTGAAAGAGGATGTGGTCATTGCTACAACCATCTTAAACAAACAAAGTGAATTGGTATTTGTATCACAGCGCAACGAAATGAAACGCTTTAAAGCAGAAAGTTTCCCAATGCACAATCGTGCTACGATGGGTATGGCGATTACCCGTTGGGTAAAGTCGAATCCCCATTATCTTAAAGCAGTTTATGCCTTGAATTTTGAGGACACTGTCTATCTGTTTGATGATGAGATTTTAAAAGTAGCCGTGTCACAAATTCCAATCATGAAGGCAAGTGCGACATTCTCTAATGTTTTAGCGAAT
Organism: Erysipelothrix sp.; assembly: GCA_036516515.1. Classification (GTDB taxonomy): domain Bacteria; phylum Bacillota_I; class Bacilli_A; order Erysipelotrichales; family Erysipelotrichaceae; genus Erysipelothrix. The sequence goes on from DATBUC010000004.1 coordinate 18,770, forward strand.
GAAAAGGCAAATCTTATTAAAAGAATTGCCTTGTAGATGTTATAATAGTAGTAAGCGAAGTCTGGTCCGCCAGACTTTCTTTGTTCATATTATAGAAAGAAAGGTCGAAGACGATGAATGAAAATTGTCAGGGGTGTGGTCTCCCATTACAAAGTGATCACCCTGAATTAGCCGGGTATGCTAAAAGTACAGATCAAGCATTTTGCCAATCTTGTTTTAGATTGCGCCATTATCGTGATTTTAAGCGAGTAAGAGCGGATGTTGATGATAGTGTTGTTTTAGATTTTGTTCAATCCTTTAATGGTACGATTTTTTGGATTATTGATTTGATGAAATTAGAACAAAGTTTACATCCAACGCTAGTAAGAAATCTTATTGGGAAAGATGTTGTCTTGTTGGTCAACAAACGCGATTTGATTCCTAAAACTGTTTCTAATACCAAATTATTACATGGTATTATGCGCCTTTTAAAAGAATATCCTATTTCTTTTAAAGAAGTTTTATTTGTCAGCGCCAAGAAAAGAGAAAGCTTAGAACCCATCTTGCCTTATTTAATGATTGGTGATGTGGCTTTTGTGGGTTGTGTCAACGTAGGGAAATCATCAGTGCTTAATACACTTTTAGATGATGATAAACTTTCAGTTTCGCCCGTTGCCTCAAC
>DATBUC010000005.1:0-4777 GCA_036516515.1 Erysipelothrix sp.
AGCTAGGGGTTTCTTTTTACTGAAATATATTCATGATGGTAAAAACTATAAATGTAAGTTGAAATATTCGCATCTGGATAAGCTAAAATCATAGCATTAAAATAACGATCTAACTGCTCTTGGTATCGTTCAATGATGATATCTTTAGAGGCATTGTCACTCTTAAAATCTACAATGCATATTTCATTTCCTGCGTTCATTGCAACAAAGTCAATAATACCAACGACTGTTTCCTCACCCAAATTATAGATAAAAGGTAATTCATGATAGATATCACGATAACAATATAAATTTTGAGTGAATTGATTGCGGTTATATGCGATTAAAACATCTCTAATTGATTGATCTATCTGCCTAATATCCTCATCATTCCACAAGCGATTAGGCATATTCTCAATGGTTTCATGTAATGTTGTTCCATATTCCATCGCATACTTCGCATCAAAGTTTAATTCAGATTCTTCGATAATATTAAAATCTAATTCTTTTTGAAGTTCTAAATTCAGAGGTATGTCAAAAGCGTGTTCATTAACATCTATCGCTTCTAATTTTTCATTTTCAATTGCACTTGCATCATTAATCATAATATTGGTTACGTGCTCAGGAGCAGCAGCAAGTAGTAAATCAACTTGGCGTTTATAGTTGAATAATAAACTCGTGTTTACTTCTTGTTTTACAAACTCTTTAGCGACATCAACGATAATCAGTTTCGTTTGGGCCCGGGTTAAAGCGACATAGAGTAAACGTAATACTTCTTCCAACTCCTCGTTTCTTTGCTTATATTCAATACTACTTCTAATGAGTGTTTTGTAGTTTGCCCGATATTCACCTGTTATGTAGTTAAGCCCGATTCCGAGTTCATCATCAAATATAATGCTATCTCTGTGGTCCATTAGATTTAAAGGCCCAGCCCCCCAGTAGAATGTAAGGGGAAATTGAAGACCCTTAGATTGATGGACGGTCATTACTTCAACGACATTATCTTCTACACTGAGATGGCTTGCTTCACTGCTTTTTTCGTCATCTAATGCATCAATGAAATCGACAAATTTCGCAATATTGGGTACATTTTTTTCTTGGAAATGAATTGCTTTTTCTAACAGCAAATCCATATTAGTTTTATCTTTGATTGATAATTTAAGGTTGTAAGCATTATTAATGACACAGATATCTTGTACAACAGAAACAACGTCTTTAGATTTCCAACTATGGAAAAGATTAATGATACTCTCATATAATTCTAAGTCATATATTTTAAGATTATCATGCAAAGAGTTATTTTTATCTATGAGTTTTATTCTTGCAAGCTCTTCATAACTGAGCCCATAAAACTTACTATTAAGTACTTTAGCCAGATAATAGTCATTTCCATAGAGGCTGTAATTCAAGAGATTTAAAACATCTTGAATAATTTCTGAATTATAGAAGCCTATCGGTTCATTAATGTAATGAGGAATATTTTGTTCCTCAAACACTTTTTTTAAATATTTTTTTTGACCATGACTTCTTACCAGTACGGTCATATCCCTAAAATCATAGCCTTCTGCAGTATGCTTAATTATTTCCTGGGAAATATGAAGTGCTTTCTGTTCATCGTTTCTAAGTTTATATAGAGTGTCAGTATCACGTTCAAATAGATGAAACTCAACTTTTGGTTCTTTCACTTTCTGAGAATCAAGACCACATAAGACATGGTCATGTTCAGTATAACTACTATAATAAGTAGTGTTCATGAGTCGATCAAAAACGATATTGTTAAAAGTAACGATGGGCTCTTTTGAACGGTAATTAAAACTAAGGTATAAGTTTTGATGCATCTTATCTTTCATAAGATTTTTCATGATATTTGGTTTTGCACCACGAAAACGATAGATTGATTGTTTGATATCACCGACGCGAAATAGGTTTTTACCATTGGAAATCAATCTAATAATCTCATCTTGGACTTCATTTGTATCCTGGAATTCATCAACCATTATCTCTTGATAGTGCGCTTGTAGGTCTTTTGCAACTTCGTAGTTATTTGCCGTTAGTATATTGAGCGCATATATTTCAAAGTCATCAAAATCAAGTGCATTTTCTTCAATTTTTAAAGATTGATACTCACGAATGAAGTCTTGGGTAAATGCCAATATATCTAATAAAACGGGATATAGTTCGTTCATTCGGGAAAATTGGTTCTCAAATGAATCATTATAACCAATGAGTTCATCAATAATTTTTTCTAATGGTGCCTTCGCTTCTTTGAAACGTTCTGAGCCTCTTACGGCAGGGAGTTTAAAGTTAAGGGCATTAGGTATTTCTTCATAAAACGCAAGATTATTCTCTTCTGTCATGATTTTTAATTTTTTAATATGATCTAATTTCAGATAGAGTATAGGTAAATTTTTAGCAGGGTTTGTGTTATCATTTGCTTCATCTTCAGTAATGTTAATAACATTTTCTAAGTGGAAGATTAACTCCGTCAGTTTTTGTTGGTATTCTTTAAAAAAGTAATTCTGATAAGCCAGAGGCCATTGTTCAACAGAAGTTGCAAGATATACTGATTCTAAGTCATGAATGCTCTTTTCAAGGTCTTTTCGACTGCGCATCCAAGAACTAGATTCAAAAATAACTTCTTTAAAGTTTTTAATATTTAAAGGATTATTAGAAAAATAATTAATAAGAAAATGTGTCTTATCATATTTAGATGAAAGCCACGTTCTGTATACATTTTCAAAAGCAATTTCTTGCATTATCTTTACTTCAGCATCATCAAGGATATTTTCAGTTCGCTTTGGGTTCATCCCAATGACATGGGCATGATTTTTTATCAAATTGAGGCAAAATGAATGAATTGTCGTAATTTGCGCTGTTTCAACAAGGGCAATTTGTTCATTCAAGAACGCATCATCTCGATTATTTTTCTCTTTATTTAGAGAGGCAAGAAGCCTAGATTTCATTTCTTGGGCAGCTGCTTCGGTAAAAGTCAGTGCACAAACTTTTTGAATATGAACGCTATCTTCTAAAATACGTTTCATTAATCGCGCAATCAGTACTGTTGTTTTTCCTGCTCCAGCAGATGCCGAGACGATTATATTTTTATTGAGTGCTGCAATGGCTTCTCGTTGTTGGTCGTTAAATTGTGTCACGCTTTCACAGCCTCCTTCCATTCTTCGTAAGTTTCGTCGCTAACTTCTAAAGACTGTTCAATTTCATTACTATCGAAAATTCCTTTAGAAATTAAGTTGTAAATTATTTCATATCTATTTTTTAAGATTTCAATTAACATATCGTAATTATATTTACCATGATAACTAACAGTAATACCTTCTTTTCCATCGCGCAAACCTTTCCAATAGATATCGGTATTAAAAAGGGTTCCTACATCACTAAAAAACCATGCATTGTATCTTTTTTCTTTAATATACTCTTCAAAAAAATCTTGTGATTGTTTTATGACACCATTGCTGACGCTATATTTATAGATTTTGGCATTAAGGGTATTGGGTTGAGCAAAACTATAGTACATAATGCTAAGGGCTTGTTTTTGTTCTAATCGGGAAATGATATGTGCATAGGTTAGCAACTGAAGTTGTGTGCCATTGATTAAAGATCCCAATGAGAGTGCGGTTGAACTACTTTTGTAGTCAACGATAGTAAAGAAGCGATCAGCAAAATCAATTCGATCAACAAAACCTTTAAGATAGACTTGGGGAATAATTTGATTTCCGGAGACCTCAACTTCAAATTTTTGCGGTTTAAACATTGTTTCTTTCTCAGCGATGCTGAGTAATTCCTTGTTTGCTTGCATCATTTTGTCGTTTCTATCTCTAATCATTTTTATATGAAGATCTTCTCTAGGATAACTTTTATAAATATATTCCCATGATTGATTATTATCTTTTGTTTCTACAATTTTATGATTGAGGTTTCCTAAAATAAGAGCATTAAATTCTGGGGATTGTGGTTCACGTACTTTCAAACCATATTCAAAGAAATAATCTTCTGGTGCACTTACATATTTTTGTAATGAAGAAACTGATGCATAGAGTTTATCATTACTTAGAAATAACCTTTTTGCGAGTTCAGGACTGATATTGTTTTCTTTATCAACCCCCGTCCTAATATTAATCAAGGGCCATAACTTGGCCTTGATCCCTTTATTTTCACAGTATTCTTTAATCTCATAGGCAGGTTCCAAAGCTTTTCCCTCATAATTAGCAATGGGAAAAGAGAAAGTCTGTGAGGTTCCTAATTGATAAATTCTTCTTTTTCTACCAAGATCATATTCCACTCTTTCCTGTTGTGAAGGATATCCTGTTATTTGGCTCAATAGATTCTCATCAATAATACCTGTATTTTCAGAAATTCCAGGATAATTTTGAGCAGTTAGGCCAAGATAATAGACATGACCTTCAATTGTTAGGGGAAGATTATTATAATCATAGATTTTCAAGTTTTCTTGCGATAGTTTTTTTGGGGTGAAGTTATCTATAATAGATAAAATAATTTCATGATTATCTGGCGTAAAATATTGATCGTAGCTTTCGATTAATATTTTAAATTGATTTAATTTACTGCCATATTTATTGCCTAAAATATTGTATGTTAACTTATGGCACTCGAGATAAGAATCACCAAAATCACGCATTAAAAAATCTTGAATGATTGCATGATCTTTTTCTAATTTCTCTTGAATTTTATAAATAGGGTGGTTTTGATCTTGTGCATAATCCAATTCTGAACTTAAGTGATCGATTTCTAAGTTAAAGTGTTTAATATACTCTATATATAA
>DATBUC010000006.1:0-1984 GCA_036516515.1 Erysipelothrix sp.
TAAGTACTTATGCGCATTTCATCGTTTGTCCACTTTTCAATAGTATTCTTCAAATAAGTAGAATCTTTTAAAGGTGATTATCATTCAATCTTATCACATCGGTAGCAACATTATTAATAAAATCCTCATCATGTTCTACTATCAACATTGTTGGTTTTACCGATTGAATCAAGTCTTCTAATTGTTTTCGATTAAAAACATCTAAATAATTAAGAGGTTCATCCCAGACGTAAAGATCTGCCGGTATAAGTAATGATTTTGCAATCTCAACTCTTTTTCTCTGACCCATACTCATGTTTTCAATCCGATTAAAAAGAGCGTCACGTTCAATCCCTAAACTTACCAAATTACTTAAAAAATTTTCATAAGATATATTATTCTCTTGGGCAAAGTCGTGTAAACTTCCCTCATTGTCTTCATAATTTTGACTCACATAGCTAATTATTAGTCCGCTAGGTTTAGTGATTGCACCTGTCGCGTTACCATTAAACTCTCCAAACATATGTTGTAGTATTGAAGTCTTACCAGAACCATTTCCACCTTGAATTACTAATCGATCTCCTCTTTTAAGCTCAAATGATAACGGCGTGAATAACGCCTTATCATAACCTAATTGTAATTCATCGACTGTTAAGATTCGTTGATGATGGCGTGGTTGATAATTCATCATCAACGAGTTTTCATATTCGATATTTTTAAGCAACTCACGTTTTTCGACTAATCGTTTTTCCATACGTCCCTCAATTGTTTTTGAGCGTTTCATCGTTCTAGCAGCTCGAGCACCAATAAACCCTTTATCGCCAGAAATACCGCTTCCTTTTTTCCTCGAATCACCATACTTTTCTTTTTCTTTGTGATGTGACCACTTCGCTTTTTCTCGTGATGTTTTTTAAAGCCTATCCATTTCTTTCGACAATTTATGATTACTTTGTTTTTCAAATTCATCTCGATATTTCTTTTGTTCTTCGTAAGTGGTAAAATTCCCTTGATATAAAATCAATTGATTTCTTTCGATAGATAATACATGATCTACAATCTCATCCACAAACGCACGGTCATGACTTACTAAAATAAACCCTTGTTGCTTGTCTTTTAAATACTGGCCAACTTGTTTTCTTGACTTCAAATCCAAATGATTAGTAGGCTCATCTATCAAAGGAAAAGACTGATTATCTGCAAATAGCAAAGCTAATAACACTTTTGTTTGCTCACCACCAGATAAACTAATAAATGGTCGCAAAAGTATTGTCTTGTCTAAGTTTAATAGTGTTAGTTCTCGTTCAATTTTCCAAAAATCAGCTCCTGAAAGTTCTTGAAGTACCTCTTCAACCGATTGTCGCTTATCTCTTACTGTCTGTGGAAAATACTGAAAATTTAATGTATGCTTTATTTCACCGCTGTACGCATACTTATCTTGCAACAAATTCAATAAAGTAGTTTTACCTCGACCATTTCGGCCAATCAACCCCAGTTTCCATTCAGTTTGTAAAACTAAATTAGTCTTTTCAAATAAGTTTGTTATTTGATTATCAAAACCAAATGTTAAATTTTTAATCTCAATTGTTGACATCCAATCCCCCCATCTTGTCTTTAGACAATTAACTTACCTATTTTCAAGATGGACAAGTAAAAAGGGACACAAAAAGACCCTCTATTGTAAACTTTCACCAATCTTGAAAATCTGCACACTACTCCTAAATAGTAGTCTGAATGCAGCTTCAACAAAATTAGCTTAGTTATACAATAGAAGATCCCTCACTTTAGTTTATTTTTTAAAAAAATAACATTTATTAAATTTTTTAGCAAGCTAAAAGATATTAAAGTTCCCATTCAAACTATCTTCGTTAAGTAATTACACCAAATCTGATGACTTAACAATATCTAATGAGTAGATTTTAGATTGAGATTGCAAAATTTTTATTATGAGTAATTACTTGTTCGTTATTCCCTCATACAATCTTATTGAATCAGTAAACCTAAAATA
>DATBUC010000007.1:0-3333 GCA_036516515.1 Erysipelothrix sp.
AAATGTTGAGTAAGCTTTGTCACCCGATAGAGAAAACAAGAAAAGCCCATGAAATTAACAACTTAATCTATCCTGCGTTTAAAGCGCCCATTTGGCCTTTTGATTTAATGCCGCTTGCCAATCGTAATTTGGGCACACAAATGAAATCAGTGGGTGAAGCGATGGCGATGTCTAATCACTTAGAAGGGGCTATGCATCAAGTTTTTGAATCGATTTCTTTAGAAAATTATGAGACGATAGACGATCAAACCCTTTTAAAGGCCATTGAACAAGCCAGTGATCAACGACTCGCTTCACTTTTAACGCTCATCAAACGCGGCTATGATTTAGCTTTATTGAGCGAAAAGAGCCAAATTAAGCGCTTTTTTATTGCGAAAATGAAACAAGCCTTAAATTTCTCTAATGATGACTTTTATTTCAGTTCTTATGAACAAAACAATAAGATGATTAGTATGAACTGGAAAAATGAAGCCATCATCCAAAGCGATAAAAAAACCATTCTCTTTATTGCACCAGGTCCAAGCAAGATTGGTCAAGGGATTGAGTTTGACTATGCCTTAATGAAAGCGATGTTAAGTGTCCAAAAAATGGGCTATCGGGCCATTGTACTGAATAATAATCCAGCTACGGTCTCAACCGATTTCAAGCTTGCTGATGCGGTCTATTTTGGAGCCCTGACGATTGAGAATATCGAAAAGATTGTCGCTGCACATGACAACTTCGCGGGTATTATCTTGCAGTTTGGTGGACAAAAAGCCATTGATCTTGCAGCGGCAATAGAAAAAAGTAAGATCAAAATTTTAGGCACCAGCTTAGCGGGCATTCATCGCGCAGAAAATCGCGCAGAGTTTAAATCGCTTTTGGATGCACTTAAGATTAAACAAGCCCGCTCTTGTATAGCGAATGACAAAAGTCAAGCGCGCACTTTAGCACAAACTTTAAATTATCCTTTAATTGTCCGTCCCAGCTTTATTCTGGCGGGAAAGGATATGCACATCATTCAAGATGAACAAGCATTACGTAAATATCTTAATGAATTCACTTTTACACATCCTTTACTCATTGATGAATATATTAGTGGTCGTGAATGTGATGTTGATATTGTCTATGATGGGAAAACATTAATTTATTCAGGTGCTATGGAACATATAGAAAAATCAGGGGTTCATTCAGGAGATTCAACCTTAGTTTATCCAGCTCAAAATATATCTGAAAAGCAAGAACAGGCAATGAAGGAAATTTCCTTAAAACTTGCCGAGCATTTAAAGATAAGAGGCATTTTAAATATTCAATTTATTCTCAATGAAAAGGGGATTTATGTCATCGAAGCCAATCCACGTGCTTCGCGTACAGTGCCTTTTCTCTATAAAGCAAGTGGCATTGATATCATTGACTTAGCAACCAAAGCAATTTTAAGTCAGCCCCTTAACTTCGAAGAAAAGAAAACAAAAAAAGTCAGTCTCAAATTTCCGATATTTTCTTTTGAGAAATTAGCTGGTGTTGACCCAATCCTTGGACCCAGTATGAAATCGACCGGAGAAATGATGCTTCAAGGTGAAAGTCTTACCACGGTGTATGAACAAATGCTACAAGCAAAAAAGTTAAATTTAGATCATTTTAAAATGGTTTATCTTGCTCAAGATGATCTTGCACTGAATGAATTAAAAGCCAAAGGCCATGAGCTTGTAGCCTATCAAGAAGGCATCGATTTTACAGATGTTGATTGTGTTTACTGTGAGATGGAAAGTACAAAAACGCATTATGAATTACGCAGACATGCGATTGAACAAGATTGTCTCTTACTGCAAAACCATGAACAAGTAGAAATTTTAATCGATACATTAAGAAAGTGGGAGAGACATGCAACCATTTAAAATTAAAACCCACAGAAAAATCGCTTGTGATGTCTATGAGATTACTTTTGAGAAACCAGAAGACTTAGTAATTCAAAGTGGTCAATTTGCCTTACTTTATCTTGATCATCCTGATTTCTATTTAGGCAGACCCTTTAGTTTTGCAAATATTAGTGCCACTGATTTTACCATAATTTATAAAGTAGTGGGTCAAGGTACACAGTATTTAAGTACACTGAAAAGGGGTACAGATGTAAAAATGCGCATTCCTTTAGGTCAAGGATTTCCCATCGACACAAGTCACCAGAAGATTTTAATTTATGCCGGTGGGCTTGGTTTAGCACCTTTATTGAGTTTAACACAAGAACTAAAAGCTAAAACTGTGCACTACGTAGTTGGCTTTCAAAGCGAAAAAGATGTTTATGGTTTAGCAAAGATTCCCTCACAACATTTAGAATTGTTTACAGATGATGGCTCTAAAGGGAAAAAAGGCAATGTTTTAAAAAGCCAACTTGATCCTCATGCTTATGATGCTGTCTATGCTTGTGGACCAGAGAAAATGTTGACAGCCTTAATGCCCCGATTAGTGGCTCATCCTCATGCTTATATTTCTATAGAAGAAAGAATGGCTTGTGGGAGTGGTATTTGTATGGGCTGTGTTTGTGGTAAAAATAATGAAAAGCGCGTTTGTCTTGAAGGACCGGTATTTAAAGTAAAGGAGCTTGTTTGATGTCACGTTTAAGTGTTAAATTACCAGGATTAAATTTGAAAAATCCCATTATGCCTGCCAGTGGAACATTCGGTTTTGGTCGAGAAATGAGTGAATTTTACGACTTATCTCATTTAGGCTGTTTGATTACTAAGTCAGTAACAGCAGCAAAAAGAGAAGGTAATCCCACGCCCCGACTTGCGGAAACACAAAGTGGTTTGCTCAATTCAATTGGGCTACAAAATCCAGGCGTTGATTATTTTATTAATAATGATTTACCTTTTTTAAATAAATTTGAAACGCCGATTATGGTCAATGTTGCGGGAAGTACAGAAGAAGAATATCTTGAAGTTGTGAAAGCACTTGAACCTTTTGACAGTATAAAGGCCATTGAATTGAATGTTTCTTGTCCCAATGTCAGTGAAGGCGGCATGGCTTTTGGTCAAGATCCTGAAGTTTTAAAATCGCTTGTCGCTAAAGTAAAGCAAATCAGTTCTAAAGCAATTTATGTAAAACTGAGTCCCAATGTCACCAGTATTCAAGAAATTGCCTTAGCTTGTGAAGCTGCAGGTGCAGATGGTCTTACGATGATTAATACCTTAAAAGGTTTACGTATGGATTTAAATCGACGACAACCGATTATTAAAAGAGGGGTGGCAGGGTTATCTGGACCTGCGATTAAAGCAGTTGCCTTAGCTTTGGTTTATGAAGTACGTCAGGTAACGCAATTACCCATTATTGGAATTGGCGGGATCGAAACAGAAGAAGATG
>DATBUC010000008.1:0-3585 GCA_036516515.1 Erysipelothrix sp.
CCCTACAAGTGCGCCGTTAAATGTATCACCGGCGCCTTATCCACTACATCAGCTTTAATACCCGGCACATTGACAAGCTGACCATTATAAAATACGGAACCCTCGTCTCCTAGTGTTACGATAGGTCACTATCTCGTTAAAATTTTTATCGTTACCACTTACAAGGTATCTATACTACAATCATTAAGTACTAAATCTATAAAATAAAATTTAGTACTTTATCCCGAGCTAAGTATTTTAAATTTCAAATCGATTGTACTATACTATCACTTATATGCAATAGGAAGGAGATCAATATGAGTAAACAAGAGTCAAAAACAGTTGTTGTTATTGGCGCTGGGGTTTTAAGCACAACATTTAGTTCTATGCTTAAAGAATTAGAACCAAGTTGGAATATAAAAATTTATGAACGTTTAGACCGCCCTGGTCTCGAAAGTTCAAATGAGCGTCATAACGCAGGAACAGGTCACGCTGCCTTATGTGAATTGAACTATACAGTGAAACAACCTGATGGATCAATCGACATTGAAAAAACAAAAGAAATTAATGAACAGTTTGAAATTTCAAAACAGTTTTGGGGACATTTAGTTAAAAGTAAAAATATTTCAGATCCTAAAGACTTCATTCAACCATTACCTCACATCAGTTTTGTTAGAGGTAAAAATAACGTCCAATTCTTAAAAGATCGTTATCATGTGATGAAAGAATCTCCAATGTTCGATAATATCGAATTTACAGAAGATATCGAAGAAATGAGAAAATGGATTCCATTAATGATGCAAGGTCACAGTCCAAGTGATATTATGGCCGCTAGTAAAATCAATGAAGGTACGGATGTGAACTTTGGAGAGCTAACACGTAAAATGGCTCAAAATATTGAACAACACCCAAATGCTGATGTTCATTACAATCATGAAGTTATCGATTTTAGTCAAAGACAAGATGGTAAATGGGAAGTAAAATTACGTCAACTTAATAGTGGTGACGTTCAAACTGAAATTGCTGATTATGTATTTATCGGTGCTGGTGGCGGTGCAATCCCACTATTACAAAAAACAGGTATTCCTGAAAGTAAAAATCTAGGCGGCTTCCCGATTACAGGTCAATTCTTGATTTGTACTAACCCAGACATCATCGCGCAACATGACGCGAAAGTCTATGGTAAAGAGCCACATGGGACACCACCAATACTGTACCACACTTAGATACACGTTATATTGATGGTGAACTTACATTACTATTCGGTCCATTCGCAAGTATTGGCCCTAAATTCTTAAAAAATGGTTCTAATTTAGATTTATTTAAATCTGTTAAACCATATAATATTGCAACATTATTATCTTCTGCAGTTAAGAATTTACCTTTAATCAAATATTCTATCGACCAAATCTTAATGACTAAAGAAGGTTGTATGAACCATTTACGTACATTCTACCCAGAAGCACGTGACGAAGATTGGGAATTATATACGGCAGGTAAACGTGTACAGGTCATTAAAGACACACCTGAATATGGTAAAGGATTTATTCAATTCGGTACAGAAGTTGTTAACTCTAAAGATCATACAGTGATTGCACTGTTAGGAGAATCTCCAGGAGCATCAACTTCAGTTTCAGTAGCATTAGAAGTGCTTGAGAAAAACTTCCCTGAATATGAATCTTAATGGACACCTAAAATTAAAGAAATGATACCGTCATATGGTCAATCACTTATTGATGACACAGAGTTGATGAAAAAAATTCGTCAACAAACATCAAAAGATTTAGAACTAAATTATTATCAAAATAATAAATAGCTAAAATAAAGGAATGATGAGCGTGAAAAAATTATTAATCGTAACAATTATTGGTGGTGCTGGTTTTTATGCGCTTAAGCGTTATCAAAAACATGTAAACGCAATGCCAAATATAGAATATTAAAATTAAAATATATTTTGTAAAACCAAACCTTTTAGTAATAAAAAAAATTCATCTTTATAGAGTGAACACAAAAGTTGAAAATTTTAGTTAAGTTACGTATTTTAAAGCAAGATTTCTACATATAGAAATCTTGCTTTTTAATTTGATTAAATGAACCGCTATTTTGATGATTTTTAATCCATTTATCTAACAATATCATATTTAGATTTCCCGTTTTCAAATAAACGTACCATTTGAAGTATAAATTTCGGCGTAGATGTCCTTCTTGTTCTAGCCATAAATAAATCGCCTACTTTCTTAATTTAACAATATATCCCCTCAGGAGAGTTGTTCAATTAAGTGTAGGCGACGCAAACTACTTTACAGGTCTTTTCCTTCTTTATTGTTCCACAAGTTTCAGTGGTACTTTTACTTCTGATTTAATTTTCTTTCCATCTTTTAAATCTAATATTGCTTTAACTGCATCTTCACCCATCAATGCGGGTTGTTGTGCAATGGTTGCATCTAGTTTTTTATTTTTGATAGATTTCATCGCATCGTCATTGCCATCGAAGCCTACGACGAGTATGTCTTTTGTACCAATTGCCTCAATCGCACCTAGTGCCATTTCATCATTATGGGCAAAGATCGCTTTAATGTCAGGGTGTGACTGGATCATATTTTGAGTGACATTCAAACCTTCTGCTCTATTGAATTTAGCTGTTTGTTTTGATGCTACTGCTAATTGTTTGTCAGCAACAATATGGAATCCCTTTCCTCTTTCACGCGTTGCACTGGCACCGGGCACGCCTTCAAGTTCGCCGACACTTGCTTTTTCTCCTACTTGTTTAACGATATATTCCCCTGCCATCTTACCACCTGCGACGTTATCAGATGCTATAAACTGCGTTACTTTTCCTTTTTCAACGGATCTGTCTAACGTAATTACAGGGATATCTTGTGCATTTGCATTTTGAACTGCTGAAGAGATGGCTGCTGAGTCAGTTGGATTAATGATTAAATAGTCCACCTGCTGCTGAATCAAGTCATCGATATCGTTGGATTGCTTCGCTGAATCATCTTGTGCATCGACTACCTTGATTTTGAAGTTATTGTTCTTGGCTTCTTTTTGTATCGCTTCTTTAATGGAGACGAAGAACGGATTATTCAATGTTGATAAACTTACGCCAATCGTAATATCTTTGTTTGATTTATTTGCTTTATCTTCTTTTAGATATGCTGGTGGTTCTAGGCTGCATGCTGATAAAGTTAACAGAGCGATAAGTAATAATGGTAATATCCTTTTCATTGCTACACCTCTTTAGTTTTATTTTTTGCGATCGATCAATACGGCAATCAGAATTACGATACCTTTAATCACTTGCTGGTAGAAAGAAGAGACTCCTAATAAGTTTAAGCCGTTGTTCAGCACACCAATGATCAATACGCCGATTAATGTACCGAATATTCGACCCTTTCCTCCTGTTAGTGATGTACCACCTAGCACCACTGCTGCAATGGCATCAAGTTCATATGATGTACCCGCTGTCGGTTGTGCAGAATTTAAACGTGATGTCAGTATGCCGCCTGCCAGTGCTGCCATTAATCCTGAAATAGAGTAGATCAATATTTTGACTTTATCGACTTTAATACCGGAAATAAATGCTGCTTTCTCATTACCACCGAT
>DATBUC010000009.1:0-2192 GCA_036516515.1 Erysipelothrix sp.
TCATAAGCTGTTCCAGGTTACTGCCGATAGAACCAATATCTTTTCTTTGAACCTCATCTAATATTTGATGTGAGAACTGTGATAATTTCTGTTGCGCGTTTGCACCATAAAGAAGGAGCTTTTCATTATCTAATGGTACAAGCTGATTTTTAATTTGATTGATTTGTTCGCGTTTTTCAATAGACATCTCACTATTATCAAAAGTCGATGTAATACTGTCTTGTTGTTCGGGAATTATTTCTTTCTGAATTTCGAATGGGTTACTTACAAGTTCATCTGTTAATTTTTTATCGCTCATGGTTATTTCCTCTCTTCTTCATGGTGAACTCTATTTTTGAATTGAATTGGAGCCTTCTCTTCATGCTCAATCTGTGGTTGCTTCTGGCTAAATAATTGTTTAGTTGTATAGTTATCTGCTAGATTAATTTCAACTCTCATCGTTTCATAATTTTCTTTATTAAGTGCACGTAGATCAGCCTGTAATGTACGCTTTAGTTCATCTAACGTCAGTTTTGCATGATTTAACAGTTGCTGATCTTCTTTTGTTTTATGAGGCATTCTTGATAAATAAAGATATTCATTCAATAGATTGACCGTATTATCGAGATGTGAGAAAAAAAAGCTATCAACATTAAAAAATTTTGATGGAGCCTTCTGAACATTCTTAAAAATAACGCGTGCCAGTTTATTTATCTCATTAACATTTTTTAGTTCACTTAACGAACGGACTTTCTTGTATTGAGCTAACAGGTGTTTAATTTTTGGTGCTGCAATTTTTAACTGTTTTTTAACATACTTATAGTCATTTTTTGATAGGCCGATGTCTTTAAGGTAAGTATGCGCTGCTTTTTGCTGTACAGGTAAAAATGTCATGATATAAGATCCTAACATTATTAAAGTATCAATCCACATTTCAAATTGAAATATGTTCATTGAGATTATACCGGTAATAATCGCAACGGGTATAGCTAAAATAGCACCTAATATATAGGAGGTATTATATTTCATCTGATCAATCCTTGTCATTTATTTAAGCGTTGTAAACCTATTGAATGGCTGAGGCGATATTTCTTCTGATGTATATGACTCCACCTTAGACATAGGAGACGCACCGCGTATTACGGCCTGTTCAAATTGTGATAATGTTTCATTGCCAGTAGCATAGATTTCTACATGCTCATCCACGTTTTGTACAGTGCCAGTAATGTGATATTGTAGCGCTAGTCTTTCGGTAAAATATCGAAATCCAACACCCTGAACTTTGCCGAAAACTTTAATATGCAATGTTTTCATTAATGTCACCCCTTATTCATTATTATAATTAAGAATACACAAAAATCCTAATAAATCGCATTAGTAATAGCATTTGCTTGAACTTTTCTATGATGACATTCATAATATATTGAAGAGGTGAATGCCATGTATGAAGTCATTACTATTCGAACAGAATATGAAGGATGGTGGCTGTTTGATGATTTATGGGACTATGTGACAGAACTTAATAGATTTAGTACGTTAGAAGATACAGAGATATATTATAATGAGCAACTCAATAAGCTAAGAAAAAAATTTAAAAATGAGCTTGTCGGAAAGCATAATATTCATGCATTTTATAATAACTGTGAATTGATTTACTGTGAAGATTGTGATGATGATATTCAAATCTTTCATAGTCTGATCGTCTTTAAAGATAAGCAGGTCATCACGATGGAGCTTTAATATTACAATAGAGTAAAAATTGTAAAAAGTTAAAATATACAGTTTATTGTATTGCATATATAGATTGTGTATCTTATAATATTATATAAGCAATAGGGTTATTCCATATTACAAAGTAAATGTAAGAAGATGTACAAGAAATACAATGCACATGTTTATTTTGTAATATGTGAATAATCACATATTGAATTATATAGTGTGGAGGTTTCTTATTATGAAACAAGGTACAGTTAAATGGTTTAACGCAGAAAAAGGATTTGGATTCATCGAGATCGAAGGGGAAAATGATGTATTCGTACATTTCTCAGCAATCAATCAAGAAGGATACAAATCATTAGAAGAAGGACAAGCAGTGGAATTCGAAGTTGTTGAAGGCGACCGCGGACCGCAAGCTGCAAACGTTGTTAAATTATAATTTTAATGCAATAAATTATATATGAACGTTAATATCAACCCCCGACTAATTGTTGGGG
>DATBUC010000010.1:0-1685 GCA_036516515.1 Erysipelothrix sp.
GTTGATCATATTCAGTTTTGTTAATATAACCAACTTCCAATAGCTTTGCCATGAATAAGTCATGGTATTGAGTATGCAGATGAGACTTCACCCTATCAACTAATTCATTTAAAGTTATAGATCTTAAATCATTTTTCAGAACCTTTAAAACCTTATATACCGATAAATACAGATTCTCTGTGAAACTTTCTAACTGATGTTCAGAAGAAATCAACACCTTGTTTTTATCCAAAGAACTGACAGATTTAATCTCAAATGCTGCATTATCAAAAATAAAATCATGCTGTAACTGCTCAGGCCCCTTCCAAGCTTCCAATATTTGAATCTGATTTAAATAAACTTCATTCACGAGCCATTCATCTAATTGTGATAATTCTGCAATCAAACCTTGAATGGCTATATCTGTCAAAAGATTTTTACTCGCCGCATGCAAAAACCTTTGCCATTGCTTAACCATCATTAATATTTGATGTATAAGTCTTAACTCGCTGCGGCAATTATCAATATCTTTAAATAAGAAATATGTAAAATGATCGAAGATGGATAAATCATTCGTATCAAGTAATGTAATGAATAATCCATATCGATTATTCATTTTGTTAAAATCAATACTTAAGGCATTGACATTAATCTCACCAATTTTTAATTTCTTACTATAATTTTCATTAAGTTGAATCAACAAGCCATATTGCTGACGATTATTTTTGATAATAAAGATATCATATTGAGATAATTCATAAATCCTACGCGCAGATATACCATTTAGACCATCAGCCGTTTTATCTAAACTGTGCCAATTAAAGTGATAATCCGTCATAATTCATATTCCTCAGGATCATACATATTATAATTACATTCTTCATAAATTTTATTGGCATAAATGGTTTGCGTAACTTGTGAATTTTCATCACCATACGGAAAGCTTAATGCAAATGTAGGTATCCCAATCAAATCTATATTTTTATTCAAACATGATTCATTGGTTTGTTTCACAATTGGATTAATGAAATAAATCAGTAATAATGGCTTCTTACGTCGTTCACGATAAGCCTTAGCCTTATTGGTAATATTGTCATCTAACCGCTTATCTAATAAACCATGCGATTCATCTTCTTGACCACCGACTCTTGATCTATTTAAAACAAAATATTCTTCTGATTGATCAATAAAGACTGTACGATCTAGTGCTTTAATTAATGAAAAATCAATATTTTTTTGATCTTTTTTCCCTTTTGTCATAAATGTAACATCCATCATTGGATATTTATTTTGAATATCATATAAATATGAAAGCGCCCCTTCCATCATTTGGCGACGAGTATCAAACTGATCAAAACCGAATTCAAATAAATTTAGATATTTAATGACATCACTTGTAGTGACATTGCTAAAGGCAAAAGCAGATGTTGAAGTTGCATCACATATTAATTCTTGAGACAACATTGCTTGCCATAATTCATTAAATAATTTCTGATTTCTCAACTGTACTTCGGGATTTTTCGTTAAATAATACAGCTCTTTTAATTCACCTGTAAATGAACGTTTCACTTCAAAACTGGTTGCTGTTCTCATTTTATTACGCGCAGTAATGATCAAACCTTCATCACTAGCTTTAACATATAATCCAAAATCTCTTGGTGTTTTTCTTGCTTGATTCATATAAATAATTTGCTGTTTCAAGTCTA
>DATBUC010000011.1:0-26746 GCA_036516515.1 Erysipelothrix sp.
CTTTATCTTGTGGCAACACCAATAGGTAATTTATCAGAGATGACACCAAGAGCAATTGAAATTTTGAATTCAGTTGATATTATTGCAGCTGAAGATACGAGAAATTCAATTAAATTATGTCAACATTTTGATATAAAAACACCGCTAATCGCGTACCATGATTTTAATGAAGAAAAAGCAAGTGATAAACTTATTGCAGCCTTAGAAGAAAATAAAGATATCGCTTTGATAAGTGATGCAGGCTATCCTTTAATTTCTGATCCTGGACACGATATTGTCAATAAAGCGCTTGAATATGGATTTAATGTCGTTCCAATATCAGGAAGTTCGGCCTTTATTAATGCGTTAGTAGCTTCTGGGATTGTTGCACATCCCTTTGCTTTTATGGGATTTTTAGATTCAAAAGCATCCTCACTTAAAAAACAACTTAACGAAGATAAGGACTTGCCATTAACATTAATTTATTATGTTTCTGTTCATAAATTGGAAAAAAGTTTAAAAATTATGTATGATATCTTCGGTAATCGTCAGATTTGCTTAGCACGAGAGATTACTAAAAAACACGAGGAGTTTATCCGTGGCAGTATTTTAGAAGTCATGCAAGAAGTTGAGACACTCAAAGGTGAATTTGTTCTTGTTATCGATAAAGGAGAACAAGAAGAGAAAATTAACCTTGAAGATTTAGTAGATACTGTTCAGCAATTGGTACAGAAAGGTACTAAAAAGTCTCAAGCAATTGCTCAAATTGCTAAGGAAAATAAAATATCAAAAAATGAATTATATGACGCATACCATAGAAGGGGTCGAATATGAAAATCTTTGATTATGAAGATATACAACTTTTACCAAATAAATGTATCGTTCAAAGTCGTTCAGAATGTAATACGGAAATAGAGTTTGGAGGGCGTACTTTTAAAATGCCTGTTGTTCCTGCTAACATGCAAACAATTATTGATGAAAACGTAGCAATTAATTTAGCAGAGAATGGATATTTTTATGTAATGCACCGTTTTGATGAAAATTCTAGAATACCTTTTATAAAAATGATGCATGAAAAAGGTCTGTTTGCATCAATAAGCGTAGGAATTAAAGAGGATGAGTACTCATTTGTAGACAAAATGGTAACTGAAAATATAATTCCTGAATATGTAACAATCGATGTTGCACATGGACACTCGGAATTTGTCATAAGAATGATTAAGTATATAAAAGAAAAAATGCCTAGTACATTTGTTATTGCTGGTAATGTTGGTACACCCGAAGCAGTACGTGATTTAGAACGTGCTGGTGCCGACGCAACAAAAGTAGGTATCGGTCCTGGGAAGGTATGTACAACAAAATTAAAAACAGGATTTGGAACTGGTGGATGGCAGCTAGCCGCATTACACTGGTGCTCCAAAGCAGCTTCTAAGCCATTAATTGCTGATGGTGGAATTCGCGATCATGGGGATATTGCGAAATCAATTCGCTTTGGCGCAAGTATGGTGATGATCGGGTCATTATTTGCAGGCCATGAAGAATCACCAGGAGAGACAATCGAGAAAGATGGAAAACTCTTTAAGGAATACTTCGGAAGTGCTTCTGAGTACCAAAAAGGAGAAAGAAGAAATGTCGAAGGAAAAAAAATCCTCATCGAGCATAAAGGAAAACTTGCTGACACACTTAAAGAAATGCAGCAAGATTTACAATCTTCTATATCATATGCCGGAGGAAAAGATCTAAATTCCTTAAGAAAAGTAGATTACGTCATTGTTAAGAATTCAATTTTCAACGGTGACCGATAAAAGTGTGCTATAATAAATTCGGTGATGATAGTGAGTCTAAAGTTAACGAAACAACGTAAAGAGATTCTCGATCTCATCCAGGCGAGTGATGGTCATATGACAGCGGACCAAATTCACTCTAAATTAAAAGAACACAACGTTTCTATCGGCATTGCGACTGTCTACAGGAACTTGAATGTCCTTTATGAAGAACATTTAGTAAATCGTGTACGTCACCCGGAATTGGGCTATATATACGACAAGAACGTTCACGATCATTATCATTTTCGATGTGTACGATGCAATCGTATCGAGGATGTTGATCTTGAATATCAAGATAAATTGCATAAGATTGTAGAAAATGAGCTTGGATGTAAAGTTGAGCGTCATGATATTAACTTCGAGGGAGTTTGTCGTGATTGTTTAAACAAAGAATCGTCTTAAGCGTTAATCTAAAACAAAAGCAACCGAAATGGTTGCTTTTGTCTTGTCTTCATTGAGGAAATTAATCTTATAAGATATAATAATACCGATAGATTAGCGAGAGGATAAATATGAAAAAAGATAATAATTACTATATTACAACGGCTATAGCCTATACATCAGCTAAGCCACATATTGGAAATATTTACGAAATAGTATTGACTGATAGCTTGGCCCGTTTTAAAAGGGCACAAGGGTATGATGTATTCTTTCAAACAGGAACAGATGAGCATGGTCAAAAGATTGAAGAAAATGCTAAATTAAGAGGAAAAGATCCAAAAGAGTATGTTGATGAAGTTGCAGGTACGATTAGAGGGTTATTTGACCTTATGAATGTATCCTATGACAAATTTATTAGAACTACCGATGAAGATCATAAAGAACAAGTTCAAAAAATAT
Organism: Erysipelothrix sp.; assembly: GCA_036516515.1. GTDB lineage: Bacteria > Bacillota_I > Bacilli_A > Erysipelotrichales > Erysipelotrichaceae > Erysipelothrix. Next base: position 2,646 of record DATBUC010000011.1, read on the forward strand.
TCAATAAATTATTTGAGCAAAAAGATCTTTATAAAGGATTCTATGAGGGTTGGTATTGTATGGCCTGTGAATCTTTTTATGTTGACAGCCAGATTGAAGAAGAAGGGATATGCCCAGTTTGTGGCGCGAAAATTGAGAAGCAAAAGGAAGAAACTTATTTCTTTAAGCTCAGTAATTATCAAGATAGACTCTTAAAACATATCGAAGATAATCCAGAGTTTATTGTTCCGGAATCGCGAAAAAATGAAATGATTCAAGCGTTCTTAAAAGAACCACTCTACGATTTAGCTGTAACAAGAACAAGTTTTAAATGGGGCATTCCCGTTTCATTTGATCAGGGACATATTGTTTACGTTTGGATTGATGCATTAACAAACTATATAACAGGAATAGGATATGACCAAGATGGTAATCATGGTCCCCTATATGAAAGCCTCTGGCCAGCAGATGTTCACGTAATTGGTAAGGATATTTTAAGATTCCATACGATTTATTGGCCAATTCTTCTCATGGCTTTAGACATCGAATTACCAAAACAAATATTTGGTCATCCTTGGTTACTTTTAGGTGATGGAAAAATGAGTAAATCTAAAGGTAATGTTGTCTATGTTGATGATTTAGTTGAAGTATTTGGAGTTGATCCAGTAAGATTTCTAATGCTGCATTCAATTCCATATGATCGAGATGGAACACTCACAAATGAAATGATGATTGAACGAATTAATACAGACTTAGCAAATATTACAGGAAATCTTTTAAATAGGACAATTAGTATGGCAAATAAATACTTTGATGGTGTAATCAAAGTAAATGATGCTCATACAGAACTTGATGATGAACTCAAGTTAATGAGAACTGAAGTCGCGACTAAGTTTGAAAACTATATGGATGAGTTTAAAGTATCATTAGCAATCAGCGAAGTCATTAATTTATTTAGAAGATGTAATAAATACATTGATGAAACACAGCCATGGATTTTAGCGAAAGAAACAGATCAGCAAGATCGTTTACAAACTGTCCTCTATAATTTACTAGATTCCTTAAGAATAGGTTCAATATTGTTGCAATCAATCATCCCAGAGACGGCAGAAAAAATGCTTGATCAACTCAATGTAAGCGAAAGATCCTTAAATGATGCGAAAGAAATTAACAGATATCCACTGAATAATGAGGTCGTCAAGAAACCAGAAATCCTGTTCCATCGTTTTGATGTAAAAGAAACGCTAGAAAAATTGGAAGCACAAACTGCACCTAAGAAAAAGAGTAAGGAAATTGCTAAAGAAGATCTCATCACTTTTGATGAATTTCAAAAAATGGATTTAAGAGTTGGAACAGTGATTCAAATTGAAAAACATGAAAATGCTGATAAGCTGTATGTTTGTCAAATTGATTTAGGTGATGAAGTAGTACAAGTTGTAAGTGGCCTTGTAGATCATTATGAAATGAACGAATTGCAAGATAAAAAAGTAATTGTGGTTCGTAACCTTGCACCAGTTAATCTAAGAGGTGTAAAATCAGAAGGAATGATATTGGCAGCTAAAGATAAAAAGGCTTTAGAAGTATTAACCGTAGATTGCATAGAAAATGGTACAAAAGTTAGTTAAGAAAGAAGGATAACATGAAAATAGTTCTTGTTAGACACGGAGAAACAACAGGTAATCAAGATAAGACATTTACCGGTTGGAGTGATGTTAGATTAACCGACAGGGGTAAAGAAGAGTTAAAAACTTATAAGAAAACTCACTATTATCCGAAAACAGACCGGTATTATACATCGGACTTAACACGTACAATCGAAACATTTAACATATTATTCGGTGATGAGGCTGAAATATTTGAATCTTCAAAAGAACTAAGAGAAATCTATTTTGGAGATATAGAAGATCAACCTCAATCTGTTCATGTAGAAGCTTTCGCTCAAGCCTGGGGACAAAATATTCGTCAGAACAATTGGGAAACTGTCAGCGAATTTACTTATAGAATCGTTTCCAAGTTAGAAAACATTTTACAAGATTTACAGAATGAAAAATTGGATAGTGCGACAATTGTTTGTCACAGTGGCGTAATCAAAACGCTCCTCATATTTTTAACACACCAACCTTACCAAGATTTTACTAAAATAAAAGCACCAAATGGTTTGGGTTATATTTTAGATTTAAATTATGATCAAAACAGTGGAAAAATCTTTGTTAATAGTTATGAAGCAATAAGCAAAAAATAAAAAGAGAGCCTATGAAGATATTTACCATCTTCATAGGCTCTTTCTTATTCATAAGGTAAGATTACAAAATCATATTCAGTTTCAATTAACAGCGCACCCTTTATCTTATTTAGACTTGGGTTGTTGATTAATTTAAAGCTTTTTTGCTTAATTTCATCTGTAGTTATCTTAATTGAATCATAATCAATATAGACATTATGTTGAATTAATTTTTGAGGGTAGGTATATAACTCTCTATTTTTTTCAATTGGAAGTAACGAAAACTGGAAATCTGTATCATTTTTCATAGCTATATTATTTTCTAAATGTGCGATTGTTTCTGTAAATCGCTCATCAATAACCATATTGAAATAGCCATAGCGTTGCATTTTTGAGGTCTCATATTGCAAAATATATTTTACCTTGTAATCTTTTTCTAAAAGATCGATATTTTTCAAATCTTGAACGATTTTACTTTGAAGCTGGTCATTATGGTTTATTAATAACTCTTCAGTCATCGTTGCATCAAAAACTTTTATATCCTTCACCTGCGTGTTTGGGTTTGTTATCGGCTGGTTCACATTTTTAACTACATCATGATTTACTAAGTCTGCGAGTTCTACATAATAAGCATCAAATATTTGATACTCACGAACCATCTTACGGTTTCTTGATAAATGATAAGTGATTTTTATTGAATCATTTTCAATGATGGTTTTGTCATGATCCAAATTATTAAGATATTCATCGCGAAGCTTTGATTTTTTATCTAGATTAAAGAAGTTTTTATCTTTTTTATAATAATCTAAGATATTTTTTTGAAATGAAATAAGTTCGTTCATGGTTTTTTTGTCCTGAAATTCATAGGGTTCATTCAACTGAAAGATATTAGATTTTGCAGTTGCGCTCTCAATTGTAATTTTATGTATTTTATCAAGCTTAGGTATCTTATCTGCCGAATAGAAACCGCGTGTCGCAGTAAATATAAAGAGGAGAGCTAAAGATATAATTACAAGACCGATGTAATGCATAGATATTTTTTTAAAGTTCTTTACGGAACGGGACTGTAATATACTTAGAGATGTATAAATAGCAAAAGAAATAAGAACAGGTATTAATAAGTTTTGAACTGATAAAAATGGGTATCGTGCGTTGCTTGGAAAACTTGTAATAGAAATTAAAAATAATAAAGAGATGAAGGTTACCGCACTTACTACAATTGGGAAAAAATAGCGATTTGATATTGGCTTTTCACTTGCCTCTGAAGGCCATTTTATATAAAGATACACACTGATTACAAAAAACATAAACCCAAGTAATAACCAATAAAATAGATTGAAAATATCACTGTTTGTATCAAAAGTTATCTGCTTATATAATGCAACTAAAGGTGAGATGTAATTAAGATTTAATAGACCACTACTTGGAAGGCCAAATATATTAGCTGAAGCAAATGAAGAAAAGGAAAAGTATGCCATAAAAGGCAATACAAATGCTATTCCTGTGTAGATTAACGCATCAAATAAGGTTCCAGTATTCATACTAACAAAAAGGCTTGGAATCATAATAACGATAAGCATTAAAACTAATTTGAGATAATTACTGAAATGAAAGAATGAAAATTTAAGATTTTCAAAGATGTAAAGCAAACCATAGCCTGACCAGTAGGAAATGGATACAGGAATAATGACAAGTAACATCCCAACAATCATATTAATAAAAACTAAATTTTTACGCGTAATGGGTAATGAATGAATTAAATCAATCGAACGCTTATTGTTTTTGTAATTAAACATAATAAGTGGCGTTATGACTGAGAGTAAAATTCCTACGGTTACAAGTGCAAAAACATTAGTATACTCACTGTAATTTGGTCTGTTGATAATAACAGAGAAATCACTTGTTAAAAGATGAGTAATGACAAATGCCGGAAAAATTGCAAAAGTAATGACTGTAAAAAGTATAAGATAATTCTTTTTTTCTTGCTTTAAAAATTTTAAGTATTGCTTGTTAATTTTCACGATCGAGGCCCCCTACTTGCAATAAGTATAGTTCTTCTAAAGAAATTTGACTATGTTCGTTAATAATAGGATTTAGGCGCTGAATTTGCTGTTTTAGTTCTTCAAGATCTCCCATAACAATAATTGAAAAAATTTGCGACTTTCCACTTACGTGCAAAGGAGATAATTGCGCAAAGATTGATGGGTCAACTTCATGATCGAATGCAACTCTAAATCGATGATAAAGTATATGATATTCTTCAAATGAACGACTAAATTTGACAGATTTATCATCAATCATAGCCACAGTGTCACAAATATCTTCTAACTCTCTAAGGTTATGAGAAGAAATAATGATAATTACATCTTTGTCTTCAATATAGTCTGCAATCATTTGTCTTAATTTAAAACGCATTAAGGGATCAAGACCATCAAATGCTTCGTCAAATAGTATTATTTTAGCGTTTGTTGAAAATGCAAGAACAATCGATACTTGTCGCTTCATTCCTTTTGAAAAATTATTAATTTTTACAGTTTCGTCTAATTGGAAAACTTCTAATAGTTTATAATATAGCTGTTCATCAAAACGTTCATAGAATACCTGGTAAAATTGCTTCATATCTTTAATCGTGGACTGACTAAAAAAGAATGGATCATCGGAAACAAAAACAATCTCTTTTTTCACGGCGATATTCTCAAATATTTCATGATCATTAATTCTAATATTTCCGTGATCAGCATCAAGAATTCCAGAAATCATGCGTAATAAGGTGGATTTTCCTGACCCATTAGGACCTACAAGACCGACGACACTCCCTCTCTCTATTTTCCAATGAAGGTTTTCAAAGACAACTTTTTTTCCAAAGTTTTTTCGTACATTAAAAAATTCAATCATGTTTTACCTCCTTAATGAAAGAAATGATATCGTCGATTGTTTCATCTAAATTTAATAAATTTATAACATGTTCTTCTAGGGTTTCGTAAGCTTCCATTTTATAGGAATTTATCCCTTTTTCATCATCATTAACATAGTAACCTTTACCAGGGATAGAATATATTAATCCTTGTAGTTCTGCTTCACGATAAGCTCTTGCTACTGTATTGGGATTAATTGCTAAGTCTTTGGCAAGGCTGCGTACACTGGGAAGTTGTTCATCTGCTTTAATTAGATTTAAAGCGATAAGTTGACTAATCTGATCGATAATTTGTTGAAAAATAGGTTTAGGATCCTTTGAATTTATTTGTATCACACTGTATCACCTGTATTGATACGGTACTATATTAATTTGACTGAGTCAAGCAATCTATGCTCGCTTAGAAACATATTGTGGTAAAATTAAAAACGGAGGCGTTATTTATGTATGATGTAATCGTAGTAGGAGGCGGACATGCTGGTGTTGAAGCAGCTGTAGCAGCCTCAAGAATGGGACAAAAAACAGCTTTATTTACTTTAAATATTAATAGAATTGCAACGATGCCATGTAATCCATCAATTGGTGGACCAGCCAAAGGGATTGTAGTTAGGGAAATTGAAGCCTTAGGCGGTGTTATGGGAAAGATTGCCGACAAAACAGCTTTACAATTTAGGATTTTAAATTCAAGTAAAGGACCTGGTGTTCAATGTTTAAGAGTGCAATCTGATAAATTAGCTTATTCTGAAGCAATGAGAGATGCTGTATTGTCAGAACCAGGTGTTGAAGTAGTTGGTAAAATGGTCGAAGAAATTGTCGCAGATGGCAATAATGTAATCGGAATTAAGACATCTGAAGGTGAATTTATTCCTGCAAAAAAGGTGATTTTAACGTCAGGTACATATATGAGTTCTAAAATATTGCTTTCAGATAAAGTAACTCATAGTGGTCCGGAAGGAGACCCAACAACAAATAAATTATCAGAGTCTCTTAGAAATCTAGGTTTAAAAACATTCAGACTAAAGACAGGTACACCTGCAAGAGTTTATCGAGACAGTATTGATTTCAGTAAGACGATCTTACAGGAAGGAGATACACGTCCTTATTACTTTTCAAATGAAACTAGAAAAGAAGATGTAATAGATGAACAGTATGCCTGCTATTTGACATATACAAATGAAGAAACACATGAAATAATTGAAGAAAATTTAGGCAAATCAAGTATGTACTCGGGAGTTGTCGAGGGTGTTGGTGCGCGATACTGTCCATCAATTGAAGATAAAATTGTGCGCTTTGCTGATAAGGAACGTCATCAAATATTCTTAGAACCAGAATCAGCGAGACTGGATACAATATATGTTCAAGGACTATCATCATCACTTCCAGAAGATGTTCAAGATCGCATGATTCGCACAATTCCTGCATTAAAAAACTGTCGAGTACAACAATATGGTTATGCTATCGAATACGATGCCATAGATCCGATTCAATTAAAGCCAACTTTGGAGATAATGAGTCTTAACAATTTCTATACAGCTGGTCAAATAAATGGTACTTCAGGTTATGAAGAGGCTGCTGGTCAAGGACTGATGGCAGGGATTAATGCTTCATTAAGTAACATGGGAAAAGAGCCCCTTATTTTAAAACGAGATGAGGCTTATATTGGGGTAATGATCGACGATCTCGTAACAAAAGGGACATTAGAGCCTTATCGTTTGCTAACATCTAGGGCGGAATATAGATTATTGCTTCGTCATGATAATGCATATAGACGTTTATCTCACTTCGGCTATGATATTGGTCTTATTGAGAAAGATCGTTATCAAGAAATTGCGAGCGACATTGCCTTTATCGATGACTTTATTGAAGAAAGCAAAAATATAAAAATACCTCATGAAGAAAAATTCAAGCAGTACTTTGAATCGAAAAACTCACCCTTTACTAATCATGACTTATCATTATATGATGCAGTAAAAAGACCGAAAATTGAACTTCATGATCTTTTAGATCTTATGGGTATGGAAGTAAGAGCAGATCTTGTATTCCAAATTCAAGTTGAGATAAAATATGCTGGCTACATAGCGAAAGCTATGAAAGAAGCAGAAAAATTAAGATCAATGGATAATGTAAAAATACCAGAAAACATGGATTATAATTCAATTGATAATATTTCTACAGAAGGAAGACAACGATTAGAAGCGATTATGCCCTTAACCTTAGGACAAGCTTCAAGAATTTCCGGAGTTAACCCTGCGGATATCGCTGTTCTAGCAATGTATTTAAAACAAAAGTCATAATTTATAAGGAGCATAATGATGAGGATAGGAACAATAGGATCTGGTGCAATAGTTGAAGATTTTGTAAGCGCAGCTCGTTTAGTTGAGGGGGTAACTATAGAAGCCGTCTTTTCTAGAACAAAACAGCGCGCTTCTGAATTTGCGGAAATCATTGGTGTAAAGAAATACTATGATAATATTGAAGCAATGTTTAGAGATGAGTCTATTGATTTTATTTATATTGCTTCACCCAATAGCTTACATTATGATTATGTGAAAACTGCTTTAAGCTATAACAAACATGTGATTGTAGAAAAACCATTTGTGCTTAACTATGACAAGGCATTGGAGCTTGTGAGTATTTCCCAGGAAAAGAATCTGATGCTTTTTGAAGCAATATGTAATATTCATATGCCTAATTATGAATTAATAAAAAATAATATAAAAGATTTGGGTGATATTAAACTGGTACAGGCAAATTATAGTCAGTATTCAAGCAGATATGACGCTTATTTAAACAAAGAAAATCCCAATGTCTTTAATCCTTTATACTCCGGAGGATGTTTGGCTGACCTAAACGTATATAACATTCACTTTGTAGTCGGTCTTTTTGGGCGTCCTCAAAAAGTAAATTACTTTGCTAATAAAGGTTATAATGGAATAGATACTTCTGGTATATTGATTTTAGAATATGACGATTTTATGGTAGAATTAACAGCAGCAAAGGATAGTTTTTCTTACAATTTTGCACAAATTCAAGGTGAAAAAGGTTATATGATGGCTCATGGAGGCAGCAATAGTCTCGAAAAAATATCAATTATGAGTAAAAGTTCTCAAGAAACAATTAATTTACAAGATAAACCAAGATTGTTTTATCAAATAAGAACTTTTAAGGAAATATATGATAAAATGAATTATCAGCAACGAGATTATTATTTAGAGCAAAGCCTCGCTGTCGTACAAGTTTTAGAGACAGCTTTAAACCAAGTTGATTTAAATTATAAAAAGTAGGGATAATATGGATTTTGAAATGTTTATAGAGCGACTAGCAGAATTAAAAATTGTTGTTTCAGAAGATATGAAGCAACAATTTTTAGTGTATAAAAACTTAATACAAGAAGTAAATAAGGTCCTCAATCTAACCGCGATTGATGATGATGAAGGTATTTACTTAAAACATTTTTGGGACTCATTACTCATCGCTCCTATGATCGATGAAGGGTCAAAAGTATGCGATGTTGGTAGTGGTGCAGGTTTCCCAGGATTAGTGCTTGCTATCGCTCGTCCAGACATCTCTCTTGTTTGTGTAGAGCCAACAGGAAAAAGGGCCGATTTCCTGAAACGAGTAAAAAAAGAATGTAAGCTCAATAATGTAGAAGTTATCAATGATAGAGCAGAACATTATGTAGAAGAAAAAAGAGAGTATTTCGATGTCGTTACGGCACGCGCCGTTGCCTATTTAGATATGCTTAGTGAATTATGTATTCCTTTAGTTAAGTTAAATGGTATTTTTATTGCAATGAAAGGTGCTAGAGGATTAGAGGAATGGCAAGAAAGCCGCGATGCTGTAAAACTACTTGGTGGAACATTGGAAGATATTGATCACGAAGAAGATCAAACAATGGGTGTTCGTTATAACTTAATAATTAGAAAAACTTCGAAAACGAAAAAGAAATATCCACGTAGTTATGCTAAAATAAAGAAGACACCGCTATCAGGGAGGAAACATGAATAAACAACAAACAATTTCAATTGAAAAGATAAGACCTAATACTCATCAACCAAGAAGACATTTCGATGAAGATAAATTATTGGAGCTTGCTCAGTCAATTAGAGAAAATGGTTTGATTCAACCAGTGGTTGTAAGAGAAAAAGATAATGAATATGAAATAATCGCTGGAGAAAGACGTTACAGAGCAATGATGATGATAGGCTATACAGAAGTTCCGGTTTTAGTTGTTGATGTGGAAGATGAAGCGATGGCTGCGTTGGCTTTAATTGAGAATATTCAGCGTGAAAACTTATCTGTCGTAGAAGAAGCTTTGGCATATAAAGAAATACTTAGTATGCAGAATATGACGCAAAAAGCACTTGCTGAGCAAATGGGAAAATCTCAATCAGCAATCGCTAATAAATTAAGACTACTTGAATTAAATCCAGTTGTTTTGGACTCATTGAATAAAAGAGAAATTACTGAGCGACATGCAAGAGCAATGTTATCAGTAGAAAAAGAGAAACAAGTAGATATTTTAAAACAGGTAATTAAAAGAGGACTCAATGTTCGCCAAACTGAAGCATTAATTAATAAACCACCCAAAGAAAAAAAACCAGCAACAAAAGGTTTTTCTAAACATATAAAAATAGGTATCAACACCGTAAAACGTTCCTTAGAGATGATTGAGAAAACGGGAATTTCAGTAAATCATGAACTTAAAGAAACCGATGATGATATCGTAATGATTGTAAGATTCCCTAAAGAATGAAGGAAGTGATGTCGTGGGGAAAATAATAGCAGTAGCCAATCAAAAAGGTGGCGTTGGTAAAACGACAACCAGTATAAACCTAGCATCTGGCTTAGCTTATTTAGGACAAAAAGTATTACTCGTTGACCTTGATCCCCAAGGAAATGCATCTCAAGGGATCGGTGCCAATCGTATGGATATTGAATATAGTACTTATGATTTACTGCTAACAAATCATGAAGTAAATGATATCGCAATGCCGCTCAATACACCACCTTTAGACCTTATCCCAGCAACGATTGATCTCGCTGGAGCTGATCTTGAGATGGTAGAATTTAAAATGGGAAGAGAACGATTATTGAAAAATAAGCTCATGATGGTACGGGATGATTATGATTTTATCATTATTGATTGTCCTCCTTCTCTCGGTTTACTTAATACCAATGCACTCACAGCAGCAGATTCAGTGATTATCCCTGTTCAGTGTGAATATTATGCCTTGGAAGGACTAACACAACTTCTTTCTACCATTCGATTAGTGCAGAAACTTTTTAATCCAAATTTAAAGATTGAAGGCGTATTACTAACGATGTTTGATGTGCGAACAAAATTAAGCGTAGAAGTACAACAAGAAGTTAGAAAATATTTTAAAGAACGTGTCTATAAAAGTAATATACCAAGAAATGTAAAATTATCAGAAGCGCCTTCACGAGGTAACTCTATATTTGAATACGATATTAAATCTCCTGGAGCCAAAGCATATGCAGCATTAGCCAAAGAAGTCTTAGACAATAATAAAGATTGGAGCGATAAAAATGGCAGATAATAAACGACTCGGTCGTGGATTAGGAGCGATTTTTGGAGACGATGTTACAAATGTGTTAGAAGATATTCAGCAAGGCAATAATGATGAGTTTCAAGGGGTTCAAACTAAACTTAGAGTTGATTCAATTAGAGTGAATCCATATCAACCAAGAAGGTTTTTTGATGAAGAAAAATTAAAAGAACTTTCTCAGTCAATTATTCAACATGGGTTATTTACACCAATTTTGGTTAGAGAAACAACGAATGGCTATGAGCTTGTTGCTGGTGAGAGACGTTTAAGAGCAACGACCATGGCGGGACTAGAAGATATCACCGCAATCGTGGTTGAGCTAGATGATAAGCAAATGATGGAAATTGCACTTATAGAAAACGTTCAGCGAGAAGACTTAAATGTAATTGAAGAAGCGATGGGTTATGAAGCACTCATAGATAAATTGTCATTAACCCAAGAGCAGGTTGCAAAACGTGTCAGTAAATCAAGAAGTCACATCACCAATCTTTTACGTTTATTAAAGTTACCAGATACTGTTAAAGAGATGGTAGCTAACGAAAAGTTAACAATGGGTCATGTACGCCCTCTTGTCAACTTAGACCATGAGCAAGCTGAATCAATAGCTCTTGAAGCTTTTGAAAAAAAATTGTCAGTTCGTGAGGTAGAGAAATTAGTAAGAGATTTAAATAAAGAACCCTCTAGCACTACAGAAGAGGAAGAAGAAACCGATTACGATTATGCAATTTCTCTATTTGAAGATAAATTACAAACGAGAACAGAAATTAGAAATGGTAAGATCAGTATTCATTTCTTGGATGATGATGATCTCAACAGGATTATGGAACTACTAGAGATAATTGAATAACCCGTTCGCGGGTTATTTTATTTTTGCTATAATATAAGGGAAGGAGAGATATCATGATTATTGCATTTACAGGAGCAGGCATCAGTAAAGAATCAGGAATTAGTACATTTATGGATAGACCAGATATTAGGGAGAAGCTTTATAGAAGTTTTGCTCATAGCCATCCTGAGGAATATCGAGCTACGATTAAAGAAATGTGTGAAAAGATAAAATTAGCAGAGCCAAATGATGCACATTATGCATTAGCAGATTATGATATTCCAGTTATTACGATGAATATTGACGGGTTACATGAAAAAGCAGGAAGTAGTCCGATTTTATTGCACGGCAGTCTGCCTTCAGAAGATGAATATGACATAGCAGACCAACTGTTTAATAAACCCGTACTTTATGGAGATCCAGCACCAAATTATCATAAAGCAATGAAAAAAGTAATGAGCCTCAAAGAAGGAGACATATTATTGGTGATTGGAGCCTCAAGATTTACAGGCATAGCTGTAGATTTGCGAGAAATTGCCTATGCCAATGGCGCTCAAATTATAGAAATTCAAAAAGATGCATCGACTGAAGTAAGAAGAACACTCGATCATCTTCATAATAGATAGAAGGTATACATATGCTAACAGATACAATAGTTGCAATCATAACAGCACTACAAGAAAGTGCAATATCAGTCATTAGACTCAGTGGACCTGATGCAATTGAAATTGCTAATGGTCTTTTTACTACAGATTTAACCAATGTAAAATCGCATACGGTGCATTATGGTCATATCAAAGATCCAGTAGAAGACAAAATTGTCGATGAAGTACTTTTAACTGTTTTTCGAGCACCGAGAACTTACACGCGAGAAGACGTGGTAGAAATTAGTGGACATGGTGGTATTCTTGTAAGCAAAAAGATCTTAGAATTATGTATTTCAATGGGGGCACGTATGGCGCGACCAGGAGAATTTACAGAAAGAGCTTTCCTGAATGGAAGAATAGATTTATCGCAGGCAGAAGCCGTTATGGACTTAATCGAAGCGCCAAATGAATTTGCATCTGAACTTGCAATTTCCGGTGTTCAAGGTCATATTAAAGCATTAATTGATCCTTTTTTAGATCGTTTGATGCAAATCATAGCTAATATTGAAGTAAATATTGATTATCCTGAGTATGACGATGTGGAGGTATTAACAGAAGCTAAGATATTACCTAATGTAAATGAATTTATACAAGATTTAGAAAAAATATTTAAAGAATCTAAGAGCGGTAAAATTATGCGCGATGGGGTTAAAACAGTTATCTTAGGAAAACCCAATGTTGGTAAATCAAGCATACTTAATGTCTTACTCCGTGAAGATAAAGCAATTGTTACAGATATCGCTGGAACTACAAGAGATCTTGTTGAAGGATGGATTCGATTAGAAAATGTCGCACTTCATTTGATTGATACAGCAGGACTCAGGGAAACTGGTGATGTCATCGAACAAATTGGGATTGAAAAAAGTCATGCAGCTTTAGAGGAAGCAGAACTTGTAATTCTTGTTTTTGATGGTTCGAAACCATTGGATGATGAAGATAAAGAATTATTAGAAAAGACAAAAAATAAAGAAAGAATTATCGTATATAACAAAAAAGATATTGCCGATGATTTAAATAATGAAGGAATCTATGTTAGTGCCTTGAATCAAGACGTACAGCCGCTTATAGACGAAATTAATAGACGTTTTGCTGAGCATACAGTTGCTTTACAAAGACCAACTTTGTCTAATGAAAGACATATTGCAGCGGTAAGAAGCAGTCTGATGGCAATGAAGCGTGCAAAAGAAGCAATAGAGATGGGAATTGAATTAGATTTAGTAACAATTGACCTTAACGAAGCATACATAGAGCTGGGTTCCATTATCATGCCAAAAGAAGACATTAACGTCTTAGATGAAATATTTAGTCGTTTCTGTCTAGGAAAGTAGGGATAATATGTGGTTTGATTCACACGTTCATTTAGTTAGCGATGAATTATTTGAAGATTTTGATAATCTTGTAGAAAATATGAAACAAAAACAAGTTGTAAAAGCATTAATTATATGTGGCAATCTTCTAGAAATAGAAAGAGCCTTGGATAAAATCGAAGGGAATACGATGTTTGACATTGCTATTGGTGTACATCCTGGCTCCGTCCAAGACATTAGCTCAGAGGAATATAGCAAAATGATGGATTATTTATCTCATCCACAAGTTGTTGCTGTAGGAGAAATTGGTCTAGATTATTACTGGGATAATTCAACAAGCTCACTACAAAAACAAAGGCTTGTAGAGCAAATTGAATTAGCTAACAAACATCAACTCCCCATTATTGTTCATCTTAGATCCTCTGTTGTGGATTTAAAAGAAATTTTAATTAAAAATCCAGTAGATAGAAAAGGAGTGATTCATTGCTTTAGTGAATCGATCGAAGATGCAAAAGATTTTATCAATATGGGCTATTATTTAGGCTATGGTGGTATAACAACTTTTAAAAACGGTCAAAATGTACGGGATGCATTACTAAATACCCCGATAACGAGAATCCTTACTGAAACAGACGCTCCTTATCTTGCCCCTGTTCCTAAACGAGGTAAGCAAAATCAACCTGCCTATGTCGCTTATACCGGAGATTATATAGCTAATATGCTTGAAATGGATACAAAATCATTTCAAAAGCAAATAAAGGAGAATTATTATCGACTATTCAACAATTCAAAAAGTATTTGAAAGTCAAAAAAATTTCTTTCAGAAACAGGAAACGTATAATATAAAATGGCGGAAAAATCGCTTAATTGCCTTAAAAAAAGTAATCTATAAGTACGAATCTAAACTTCTTCAAGCATTAGAAGATGATTTAGGAAAAAAAGATTTTGAAGGATATGCGACAGAAATTTTACTTGTCAAAAGAAACCTAGAATATACTTTAAGAAATATGAACAAATGGAGTAGAAATCGTCGCTATGCCCCGAGTTTGATGTTGTTTGCCAAACGATCATATGTATACACAGAACCCAAAGGAACAGTTCTTATTATCGGACCATTTAATTATCCAGTACAACTGACACTTGTTCCACTCATATCGGCAATTGCAGCAGGGAACACGGTCATGTTAAAACCTTCTGAGCAATCACCACAAACGGGTGAAATAATAAAAGAAATGTTGGATGAAATCTTTCCCGATGAATATGTGTCTGTCCACTTAGGTGGAAAAACGTTGAACGAAAAATTAATAAACTTACCTTACGATCTAATATTTTTTACCGGAAGTCAAAAAGTCGGAAAAATAATTATGGAACAAGCTTCGCATAATTTAACTCCTGTTATATTAGAACTTGGAGGTAAAAGTCCCGCTGTTGTGTTGCATGATGCCAACTTAGCTACAGCTGCGAAAAGAATTGTATGGGGAGCGTTTTTAAATGGCGGACAAACATGTGTCGCACCAGACTATGTTCTAGTAGAAGAAGCGATTGCGAATGAGTTTTTAGACTTAGTTAAACAAGAAATGAAGACAATGTTTGCTTCATTTAATTACAAAATTTTAGATGAAGAACGGTTACGATCTTATTTGTTTGAAAATAAAGATAGCATCATAGCAGGTGGATTAAAAGATGACCACATTCAACCTACCATTTTATTTGGTGATATCAAGGGAGCAATTCTAGAGGATGAAATATTTGGCCCTATTTTGCCCATTATCCCAATAAAAAATACGGATTCTATTGAAGACTATCTTCAAAAAAATCCGTATCCACTTGCATTTTATGTTTTTACTAAAGATATTAAAAAAGCGAAATCAATAATGAATCGTTATCAATTTGGTGGTGGCATGATTAATGATACAGTGCTACATCTCGTTGATGAAAGAATCCCTTTTGGAGGTATTCGTACCTCTGGGTTAGGATCCTATCATGGCAAAATAGGTTTTGATGCATTTTCTCATAAAAAATCTGTTGTAATATCCTCACACAGAATCAATACACCCTTTATGTATCCACCATATAAAAACAAACTATCCTGGTTTAAAAAGATTTTCTTTTAATTAACAATTTTGAGGTACTTTGAATGATTGAAACAATGATAATAATCACAATAATTGAAGCTATGGTGATATCAGTATGACCTTGAACATAACCGTAGCGTTGTACAAAGACACCAAGACCTCCAGCACCCATAGTTCCTGAGATTGTTGTCAGACCAAGTAGATTAATGAGTGTTGTTGAGAGACCACTGTAAATGGAAGCTTTTGCTTCGCGTAAATAAACTTTGGTGATAATAGACAAGTTAGACAAGCCCATAGACTGTGCTGCTTCAATCAAACCGTGATCTACTTCAGAAAGTGCTGTTTCGACCTGTCTAGCGAAAAAAGGTGTTGCGCCAAAAATAAGAGGTACTAAAGCACCTTTAACACCAAGAGGGGTAGAAACAATCCAGCGCGTAATTGGTAATAATAATGTAATTAAAATTACAAAAGGAATCGCTCTAAGGCTATTAATAACTATATTTAAAAAATGATTAAGGACTTTATTTTCAAGAAGTCCTTTTTCTTTTGTTAAAAAAGTTACTGATCCTAGTATTAAACCCAGCAATGTAATGAAAAACCCAGAGATAAGCATCATTAAAATAGTTTCATAAATACTAGTTAAAAATTCAGGCCAGTAATTAATGAGATTGGTAAAATAAGCTTGCATTATTGGACCTCCTTAATTTCGGCAGATTGCGAGATGAATTGAATTGCTTCATTTATTTCCTTACCTTCTATTGAAATATATAAGACCCCAAATCGTCCATTTCCGATTTTTTCAATGTTACCTTGTAAGATATTTATAGATACATCGAAATTTTTCACGGTATCTGAAATAATAGATTGATCTACATTTTTATTATTGAATTTCAACATAAAAACAGCAAAAGGATAGTCAATATTTAGTTTTGAACGATTATAGAAATAATCTGGCAACACACTTTCTACTGGGCCGCTATCAATGATTTTCCCATTTTCCATTATAGCAACTTCGTCACATATGGACTTAACAACTTCCATTTGATGTGTTATGAGTACGATTGTGATGTTTAAAGTCTGATTGATATATTGTAACAAATCAAGAATTGATTCAGTTGTTTCGGGATCCAAAGCACTTGTAGACTCATCAGATAACAATACATCTGGCTCTGTAACAAGAGCTCTGGCAATGGCAACTCTTTGTTTTTGACCGCCGCTCAATTGGTCAGGATAGGCATCCTTTCTATCTGCCAAGCCAACAAAATCTAAATACTTCATAACTTGTTGGTGATTCGCTTTATTTCCAAGTGGAAATGCTACATTCTCATAGACTGTACGTGATGGGAAGAGATTAAAATTTTGAAAAATCATAGAAATTTTCTTTCTTTTTTCTAATAAGTCCTTATTTTCTAATTTAGTTAAATCTGTATCTTCAAATAAGACAACCCCCGAATCAGGTCGTTCTAATAAATTCATGATTCTTATAGCAGTACTTTTTCCAGCACCACTTTGGCCAATAATTCCATAAATAGATTGTTTCTTTATTTCTAAATTAATATTATCTAAAGCAACTACGTCACCATAAGTTTTATGAATATTTATGAGTTTAATCATATAATCCTCCTCCAATAAAAAAAGTCATCCCTAAAGGGACGACTTTGCCGTGTTACCACCCATGTTATCAAATAAATTGATCACTTTAGAGTACTATCATACTCCTATGCGTTAACGGGCATTACCGTCTTAACCTACTCAACTTCAGTTAAGCTACTCCAAGACCATCTTCGAGTAGTTTTGTTAGATCTCTTTTCACCTTTATGAGACTCTCTGTGCTAACTTCACTACTTTACTCTTCTCTTCGTTGTATTTCTTTTCTTTATTATCGTGAAATACGATATACTTGTCAAGTGTTGTAAGTTTTAGAAGATAAGCTATAATAGGAAAAGGTGATAATTATGAAAACTAAAGATTTAGTATTCCAGGCACTTCTTGCAGCCTTATACGTCGTATTAACGGTACCTTTTGAACCCATATCATTCGGTCCCATACAATTTAGAGTATCAGAACTTTTAATGATTTTAATCATTATCAATCCAAAACATTCCCTTGGCATTGTTTTAGGGTGCTTCGTGGCCAACTTCGCAAGTGATATGCCATGGGATATTTTAATTGGAACATTAGCTACAGCGCTTGCAGCCTTTGCTATGTCAAAAACGAAAAATGATGACCTCGCACTTATATGGCCAGCAATAATGAATGGTATTATTATTGCAGCAGAACTTAAGTTTTTCCTAGGATTTCCATTGATACCTTCGATGATTTCTATATTCCTAAGTGAACTAATCATCGTATACTTACCTGGAAAAATATTGTTGCCAAAGATTCGCAATAACGATAGATTATTAGAAATGCTATCTTAATCACACATTTTCACATAATTCTTTGCGATAAGTGTAAAACCTAGTGTATAAAGGCTCAGAAGTATGTCTTTATGTCTTATAAGACTTCAAAATTATAGATTATTTGCCCTTAGGGGTTGATTATGCTATTCTTTTGAAGTCTTTTTTGAAAGGAGACATATTAATGAAAAAAATAGCAGTGATTGTCTTTATGATGGTCATCTCGGCTGTCATCAGTGGATGTGCTGTAGAAGCGGATGCTGATGTTGATTTAACATTTCCAATTATAGATGAAATAAATGAGGACGAGGATGAAGACCCCTACCGGTTTGAGGTAGTGTCAAAGACAGAAGAACTCAATGAGCCAATTGTGGAAGAAAGAGAAGCCAGTGAAGTCGTTTCAGGTGGCGCTTCTTGGATATATGCGAAAACACAAGATGGTGTAAAGGGATCACAGACAAGATATTTTAAAGAGATGTATAATCGCGAAGGCGAATTATTATCTACTGTTGAAATCCCTGATAGTAAAGAAGTAGATGAAACACAAAATACAATTTATGAGGGCGGTCAAAGAGCTCAAGCAGGAGCATACTATCGCTCCAGTAGAATCACTCGGTATGGTGCTGATTGCTATGGCTGTGGTATAGGTTCAGATGGCCGTGGTGGCACATCATCAGGCATTGGAGTGGGTGTCGACTCTGTTCGACAAAAAGATGGAACTTGGAAACCTGGGATTACGTATGAGGGATATTATATTATTGCGACGTCAGCCTCAATCCCAATGTGCACCATAGTTGAAATAAGTGATCATACCGTAAGTGGTATGGGTATAGAACCTGGAGTTCCATTTAGAGCAATTGTATTAGATCGCGGAGGCGCAATACAAGGATCAAAAATTGATTTGTTTGTAGGTACGGAAGAAAATATGCCTGTCCAACAGGGAAGAAGACAAGATGCACACGTAGAAATTATAAGTACCAATGCGCGTTACCAAAGTAATGGACTTTGGAACTGTGATATTTAACACTGAGTTTACTCAGTGTTTTTTTTATGATAATGAAAGCGAGTAGTGTTATAATAGAGTTATGAAGATAAAAGAAGTAATCGTAGTAGAAGGAAAACATGATCAGTCTAAAATATTATCATGTATTTCAGCAGATATAATTATTAGTAATGGAACACATCTATCCCAACAATTCTTAGCACAGTGCAAAAAACTTAATGAAGAAAGAGGCATAATTATTTTTACTGATCCTGATTACCCAGGGACCTATATAAGAAAAAAAATCATGGATTATGTGGGTGATTGTAAACATGCAAGCTTAGATATTAATCAAGCTAAATTAGATGGAAAAGTTGGCGTTGAAAATGCAAGTTGTGAAGATATCTTAAAAGCACTGAGTAAAAGTGCAGAATTTTCAACTGATGAACAATCAATTAGTTATCATGATTTTTTAGATTTAGGACTTTCAGGGGACAAGCATAGTCAAATTAAACGTGATAAACTATCGAATCAATTTGGATTACCGAAAACGAATGCAAAAACATGCTATAAATATTTAAATATGATGGGTGTAACAAAGGAAACGTGTAGAAAAATATTAGGAGAATGATATCGTGAGTAATATATCAAATCGAAATGTAACAATGGGACTTCTAAAAAAGTATGAACAAAGGGCAAAGAAGCATCTTGGTCAAAACTTCATTATTGATCCCAGTGTTGTAGAAGGCATTGCAGAAAAAAGTGGAGAAAAAGGAATTTGTTTAGAAATAGGACCAGGTCTGGGTGCTTTAACAGAGCAATTATCTAAACGCTATGATCAAGTTATCGCCTATGAAATAGATCCATTTATGGTGGAAATACTTCAAGAATCATTAAGCAGTTATGATAATGTTGAAGTGATTTATGAAGACTTCTTAAAAGCAGATTTAGGATATTTAAAAAATAAAGAAATAACAGTATGTGCGAATTTACCGTACTATATTACCACTCCTATATTGTTCAAATTAATGGAACTAAATACTAAGGCTATAACAATTATGGTGCAAAAAGAAATTGCAGATCGCTTAACAGCTTCGGTATCAACTAAAGATTACAGTTCCCTAAGCATTCAGATGCAGTATTATTTTGACATTAAAAAGGTCTTAAATGTATCACGTCAATCTTTCCACCCTCAACCTAATGTAGATTCGATTGTTATTAAACTAACACCAAAAGAAGCAACGATGGTATTTGAGGAGAAAGCTTTTTTTGAATTTGTAAGATCATGTTTTCAGTTTAGAAGAAAAACATTAATAAATAATCTTAAACAGATTAATCCAGATAAAGATTATTCATTACTCTTAAAAGAAATAGGAATAGATGCTAAGGTAAGGGCAGAAAATCTGGATATCGAGGATTTCAAGAAAATATATGGTGTTTTATATGCGTAGGAAAGCCTACGGCAAAATAACACTCTATTTAAAAGTAACAGGAAGACACCAAGGACATCTCCATTTTGATAATATAACAGTCCCTATTGATTTATTTGATATGGTTTATTTAGAAAAAAACGATAGGATGGAAATCAAAACTGATAAATCTTACCTACCTAACGATAAAAGAAATACTGTTTACCAAGCAATTTCAATCATGAAAGAAAGATATCATATCAAAGATAATTTTGCGGTGAAGATTGTAAAAAATATTCCTGCACAATCTGGTTTAGGCGGCGGGAGCGCGGATGCAGCAGCTGTAATTCATATGTTGAATGATTTATACCACTTGAACTTAGATAATCAAGCATTAATTGAAGTCGGCAAGATGATTGACGAAGATACAGTTTTTTGTCTTTTCAATCAACCCGCGCATATACAGGGATATGGGGATAAAATAACGTTTCTTGAAAATAATATGGAATTACATTATCTTTTAATAAAACCACCTTATGGGATTAGTACTAAACGATTCATGAAATCGTTTAAAAACTTTTCTAAAGACAAGTCAAAGGCAAGTACCATCATTGAAGCACTAAAGGTAGGTGACTTTTCATCACTTGTTGATTCCACACATAATGATTTTCAAAAAAATGTTATGAAGAGAAATAAATATATAAAAAAAATAATTAAAGATATGCAAAAATATGAGCTTGAGGGCGTAACAATGACTGGCAGTGGATCCAGTGTTTTTGGCTTATCTCAAGATCAGAAAAAAGTCCAAGAAGCTTATGAGGCCTTAGTGTTAAAATATCCATTTATAAAATATGGCAAAATATTATGATAGAATTATAATAGGAGGCGAGTAGATGAATTATGCAATTGTTTTAGCAGCAGGTAAAGGTACACGTATGAAATCTGACAAGAACAAGGTAATGCATGATTTAATGGGTAAACCAATGATAGGCCATCTTGTCGATCATTTAGAAGAAATTGATTTAGACGAGATTGTTGTGGTCACAGGGTATCAAAAAGAAGCGGTTGAAGAATATCTTAAGGGAAGGGTATCGTTTGCTTATCAAGGCGACCAGATTGGAACAGGAAACGCTGTTGCACAAGTTGAACAATTAAAAAACAAAAAAGGCTCAACGCTTGTTGTGCTAGGTGATTGTGCTCTTTTACAACCGCAAACGTTACAAGAAGTATTTGCAGCGCATGAAGGCTATGATCTAACGTTGACAACCGCCATCGTAGAAGAACCTAAAACTTACAGTAGGATAATTAGAGATAGTCAAGGACGGATTGATCGTGTTAGTGATTATCGAGATTCAAGTGAATTAGAGAAGACCAGTAAAGAAATTAATTTAGGGGTTTATTGTTTTGATAATGAGCTATTGTTCCACTATTTACCTAAAATTGAAGAGATAGAAGGTAAGGATGAATTAAATATTATTGATTTAGTTAAAATAATGAAGGAAGATAATAGGAAAATTCAAGCACTCAAAGTTGAAGATGCCCGTGAATTCATGGGTGTTAATGATAGAGTGCAACTATCTACAGCTCATAAATGGATGAGAAAAATCATTAATCAAAAACACTTAGACAAGGGTGTATCAATCTTAGATCCTGATACGACATATATCGGTCCTGATGTTATTATTAAGGAAGATGTTGTCATTTATCCTAATAATCATATTTATGGAGCTTCTGTTATTGATAAAAATTCAGTGATTTATCCTGGATGTTGGTTAGAAAATGCAAACATAGGACAAGGCGTAATCATTGAAAGCTCAAAAGTTATTAATAGCCGAGTTGGTGAACAAACAACGATAGGACCGAATGCACATTTAAGAGCGCAAACTGATATTGGTAAGTCTTGTCGAATTGGTAATTATGTTGAAATCAAGAATACAGTGGTTGGTAATAACAGTTCAATGGCACATTTAACGTATTTAGGGGATGCAAAAGTTGGAAAATATGTTAATATAGGTTGTGGCGTTATTACTGCCAATTATGATGGCAAACATAAACATCAAACTAAAATTGGTGATCATGTTTCTATTGGTAGTAATGCAACACTTATTGCCCCTGTAAAAATCGAATCTCATGCGGTGGTTGCTGCAGGTTCTACAATTACAGATGATGTGCAGGAAGAATCCTTGGCGATAGCCAGAGTTCGTCAAGAGGTCAAAAAATCTTATAAAAAGAGGGAAAATGAGAATGAGAGATAATATAGCTATTTTTGGATTGTCATCAAATTTAGATTTGACAAATGAAATTTGTGAACATTTAGACTTAGAACCAGGTAAAATAGATGTTCGACATTTTGCAGATGGTGAAATATTAATTGAACCATTAGAATCAGTACGCGGAAAGCATGTCTACATTGTTCAATCAACATGTACTCCAGTGAGTGAGACATACATGGAAGTATTGATTGCAATTGATGCATGTAAACGAGCATCTGCAGATGAAATAACGGTCGTTATGCCATACTATGGATATGCAAGACAAGATAGAAAAGCACGTGCGCGTCAACCTATCACATCAAAATTGATGGCGAATTTGCTCGAGACAGCGGGAGCTAATCGTGTTGTTACTATTGATTTGCATGCACCACAAATCCAAGGATTCTTTGATATCCCAACAGATGATTTAACTGCTGTCTCTATGATTGGTCAATATTATAGAGCGAAAAATTTCCAAGAGGATGTTGTTGTTGTTTCACCAGACCATGGTGGTGCGACAAGAGCTAGAAAGCTATCTGACACAATTCCAGGCTCAACACTCGCAATTATTGATAAGAGAAGAACAAAACCTAATGTTGCTGAAGCAGTAAACCTCATTGGAGATGTAGATGGAAAAATTGCAATTGTTATTGATGATATGGTAGACACTGCTGGCTCACTCATGGGCGGTATTGATCTCCTTTATCAAAATGGAGCCAAAGAAGTATACAGTGCTTGTACTCACGGCATTTTGTCTGGACCAGCAATAGAAAGAATTGCGAATTCAAGCATGAAAGAATTATTAATCACAAATACAATTCCCTTGTCAGAAGAAGCTAAATCTGTAGGTAAGATTAAGCAAATATCTGTCGGTTATATGCTTGCTAAATGTATTGAAGCAATTCAAACAGATCAACCAGTAAGTAGACTATTCGAATTATTCAAAGACTAAGATGAGAAAAGTAAATCTAATTATCGTATTTAATCAGTCACGATCACAAGTTTTAATGTGTTATCGTATGAAACATCCGTATAAAGGTCTTTATAACTTTGTAGGGGGAAAAGTACATGATGATGAAGATGATTATACTGGGGCCTATCGAGAGTTATTTGAAGAAACAGGCATATCTAATAAAGACATCGAGTTAAAACTATTATTTAATACATATTATTATGATGAACCGGTAGAACTGCAAGTTTATTATGGCGTATTAGAGAAATCCGTGCAGTTGAAAGAAGAAGTTAATCCTCTTATTTGGATAGATGTAAATGAAGATTTTTGCGACAGTAATAAATATGCAGGTGATGGTAACATCCAACATATGATGAGAATATTAGAATCTAATAAAGTTTTTTAAGTAAGAAACCCCTAGCTAAGCAGCTAGGGGTTTCTTTTTACTGAAATATATTCATGATGGTAAAAACTATAAATGTAAGTTGAAATATTCGCATCTGGATAAGCTAAAATCATAGCATTAAAATAACGATCTAACTGCTCTTGGTATCGTTCAATGATGATA
>DATBUC010000012.1:0-11928 GCA_036516515.1 Erysipelothrix sp.
GCTTGCAGCGCCAAGAATCATGGCATCAGCTAATAATTCAGATTGTTTAATTTTTATATCTTTATTTATTTTTAAAACACGTCT
Source organism: Erysipelothrix sp. (assembly GCA_036516515.1). Taxonomy (GTDB): domain Bacteria; phylum Bacillota_I; class Bacilli_A; order Erysipelotrichales; family Erysipelotrichaceae; genus Erysipelothrix. Next base: position 85 of record DATBUC010000012.1, read on the forward strand.
TTGCACATTTTCTTCAATAAAATCAATGTAGGGTGAGAGTGAATTTGCCACACCACCGCTCAATATAATCGCTTCAGGTGAAAAGATATTCGTCAAAGTCGTGCAAGTTGTGATAAGGTCTTGTAAAAAATCATTTACTAAGGCTTGCGCCAAAGAATCTGTACTTGAAAAGATTGCTTGCGCAGATTTAAACTCATTTGTGATGCTCTTATATTCACGTTCCAAAGCGGGTCCGGATAAGTAAGCCTCAACACAACCGAAATTACCACAAGGACAGCGACGGCCTGAAGGTTTAAGGAGTAAATGTCCTAGTTCACCAGCCGCACCTTTTTCGCCGCGAATCAACGTACCTTCACTGATGATTGCACCGCCAACGCCTGTGCCCATGGCTAGAGAAATCATATTTTCATATTTTAAACCATAACGATACTCTCCTAAAGCCATCGCTTGAACATCATTGATCACTTGGGTATGAAGTCCCGTTAGCGATTCCAAAGTCGTTTTTAACGGGAAATTAACCCAGTTACTAAAAACGTCTGTGGCCGATTTGATAATGCCATCATTACTGATCTGGCCTGCAGTACCAATGCCAATACCAATTGCTTGTGTCTGGTGCTTTTCAAGAATTTCCTTAATTGTTTTAGAAATCCTAAAGCTGATGTCTTCACCACCAGTTTCAGGGAGGGTAGGAATTATGATTTTATCCATAATCCCTTTTTCTTGATTTACTAAAGCAACTTGTATTTTTGTACCACCAATATCAACCCCAATTGCATTATTGCCCATCTTTAACCGCCTGAGCAAATTTCGCAGTAATTAATTGTGGGCGCGTAATTGCTGAACCGACAACGACACATTGAGCCCCCAGCTCAATCGCTTTCTTAGCATCTTCAGGTGTGTTGAAATTACCTTCAGCAATCACTGGAATTTGCAAGTCTTCGATTAAGCTCTTTAGCAATTTAAAGTCTGGAACTTTTTGTCCTTTTGTATGTGGTGTATAGCCGACCATTGTCACAGCAACAGCGTCCATACCCAGTTCTTGAGCTCGAACAGCCTCGTCATAGGTGGAAATATCACCCAGTATTTTAACTTGAGGATAATGCTCTTTTGTATAAGCAATTAAGTCTTCTAATGGATATGGACGAGTGTGATCCGTTGCATCAATTGCCACCATATCAGCTCCTGCTTGACAGATTTCATCTATTTCTTTTGGCGTTGGTGTGATATAAGCTTCATATCCCTTATATTCTTTCTTTGTAAGTCCAATAACAGGAAGTCCAGTTCCCTCTTTGATAATTTTGGTATTATGTGGACCATTTGTTCTTATTCCAACAGCACCACCTTCTTGCGCTGCTTGTGCCATTTTAAGCATGGTATCACCGCCATAAAGTGGTTCAGTTTCAAGTGCCTGACAACTTACGACGAGTCCTTTATGAATTTTATTAAACATTTTATAAACCCCTTTCCTACTTACTAGTATATTATCTTAAAGATAAAATTGAAAGGATAGGGGTTAATATTAAGATAATTCGGACAAAATGAATGCTTTCTTGGTGAAACCTTAATATAATCCTTAAAGTTGTTAGAATAAAGGCGTATGAAAGCGTTGGATAATAGGAGGCTATTTTGTGAAAAGAAAGTACCTAGCATTTGGAGATTCCTTAACAAACGGTTATGGTGTTTTGGACAAATATAAATGGCGAAACATTGTTGGAAAACACTTAAATGTTCAAATTGAGAATTATGGCGTAAATGGTGAAACAGCATCAGAAGCTAAAAAACGCTTAGTTCATGTACTCGAATACAAACCTGATATTGCTTTTATAAACTTTGGAACCAATGATATTTTTGTTAGCCAAGATCAAAAAGGTTTTGTGGATTTAAAACAATATCAAAGAGACATGACAGATTTAATTAAGCCGATGAAAGACATAGGCACCAGAGTAATTTGGTTATCGCCGCACAGAATAATAGAAGGGGACAAGGAAAAAAGAACTTATTTTTTCCAACGACACAAACCTGAGATGTATGCAAAGCACAGTCCGAACGCTCTGTTAGAACAATGCACGAATGTTGCTAAAGAAACAGCACAAAAGCTCGATGTAGAATTTATTGATTTGTTTCATGATAAAAAAATGCATAATTTAGAACAAGTTTTACGAACGATGGAGAACTCTGGAGAAGAAGATGGGGTTCATTATTCAAACCATGGCTCACAAATAGTAGCAGACATTATTATCGAATATTTAGAAGGAGTAAAAATATGATTGGAATCATTACACGACAACATAACAATATCATAGAGGTTTTAGATAAAAACTTTATAGAATATGAAATTATCAATGAACATTTCCGCAATCTTCATGATTACAAAGCAATTCTCGTTTTAGGGGGTACAGAGGAAGAGCCCTTAAAGTTGGAACCAAGACAGCGGTTATTATTGGATGCGTACATTGCAAGTGGAAAAAAAGTATTCGTTGAATATATGGTAGGGATTGGTGCTTACACGACAGACGGTTATGTGAATGCACGTTATGAGCGGGTTGCCAATATTTCCCAGGAAATTAAAGGATATGACCAGCATCATATTATTGATATTCACGCTACCTTCCGTCTTGTCCCATTTGGGGAGGTCTTAGAGGAAAGAAAGGTGCTTGCCGCTTATACCAAAGATCATGCTCATTCATTTTTATATGATGACATGCGCAAAGAAAAAGTACCTGTTGAAGACTACGCATTGTTTTTTGAAAAAGATAATGTCCTCGTATCAAGTTTTCAATTAGCCAATTATCGTCAAAATCGCTATGCACCCTTTGCCAAGGTTGACGCTTTAGTTTCGTGGATTTTAACTTGGGCACTCGATCAAGAGATCGATGCATCAATTTTAGCTAAACCTTACCAACTGAATGGCCGAGATGATAACTTGGAAGCAGTTGTTAAGTCATCGATTGCTTGGTTTGATAATGCTGATATCCTCATCAACGGGGGTAAAGGTGGCGTATACGAAGGTTATGGAACGGAAGTTTATGTTGACGGCACACAACGCTTTGCCAGCAATGTCCGAGGTGATTGTGTAGGCGAAGCATCATGGCTCTATTATCTTGCCGCCGATTACTTTGATGAAAAAGATTACAAAACAATTTCAGATAATTTAATGTCAGTTGCCTTAGAAGACTTCACCGTGCAAGAAGGATTCCACAAAGGCTTTGTTCGCTGGTCTGATGCAGCATTTGAAAGTAATTATGGTGATGATGTTGCGCGAATGATTATGCCAATTTTATTTAAAAATTTAATGGGCGACCAAGATAAAGCGCAAATAGAAACCTTGGAAGCGATTCTAGATTTCCATCTGAAGACAACTGGAAAAGATGGACTCAGAAGAGGCCGCTTTGAAATTGAAGAAGTTAATGAAAACAATATTAAAGCAATTCAAAATGAGACAGATAGAACCACCAGTGCCCATTACAATGCTTACTATCATGCAGTTTTAATTTTAGGCTATCAACTGATTGGCAAAGAGGCATATTTAGAAATGGGTCTTAAAGGACTTGATAACTTGCTTAACCGTTATCCAAATACAAAAAGAGAACAATCACAAACACAAGAAGAAGCCAGATTAATACTTCCTGTATCGATTGCCTATTGGGTGACTAAAGAGGAAAAATATAAATCAGCCTTAGAAATGATTGTTAATGACATGAAAAAGAGAAGTCATCCAACAGGTGCTTATCTAGAATGGGATGAAGGCTATAAAGCCTCCATGCGCCATACATTAGGCGAAGGAGAGTGTTCACTTTTATCACGCAATGGAGATAGTGTTGTCGATTTACTCTATACCAATAATTGGTTACCCTTTGGCTTTGCGATGGCCTATATCGCAACTGAAGATGAACAATATAAAAAGGATTTGGAAGCAACAGTTTCGTTTTTAGCACAAATTCAAATGAAATCCGACATTCCTTATCTTGATGGTGTATGGGCAAGAGGATTTGATCCCGAACTCATGGAGTACTTCGGTTCACCTGCGGATAAAGGATGGGGACCTTATTGCATTGAATCAGGTTGGACAGTTTCGCAAATATCCTCTGGAATTTTACTTTCATTGATGTTAGATGAGTTTGCAAATAAAATTAACAAAGGAGCATGACAATGAAATTTGATATCGCAATTATCGGTGGCGGTTTAGGCGGCGTTGCTGCCGCTTTAGCAGCCAGTAGAAATGGAAAAAAGGTTTTATTAACAGAAGAAAGTACTTGGTTAGGGGGTCAAGTAACAACCCAAGCAGTACCACCCGATGAGCATGATTATATAGAAGCATATGGACGTACCGAATCGTATGCAAAGTATCGTAATCTTGTGAGAGATTATTATAGAAACCACTACCCGCTTACGGATACTGCTAAAAATGATCCCTTATTAAATCCTGGAAAGGGATGGGTGAGTGCCTTATGTCATGAACCTGTTGTGAGCGCACGCATTCTTGAGGATATGTTACGCCCTTATATTACAGCGGGTAATCTTACTTTATGGTATGAAACAGAACCCATCTCAGCCTTTAAAGAAAACAACATCATAAAATCTTTATGGTTAAAAAAACAAGATCAAGAAGTCGAAGTTAAAGCCGATTACTTCTTAGATGCAACCGAATTAGGCGATTTATTGCCAATTACTGATACGGATTATGTAAGTGGTAGTGAAGCAAAATCAGATACACAAGAATTACATGCAGTTGAAACCTATGATCCTTTGGACATGCAAGCCATCACTTGGTGTTTTGCAGTTTCCTTAGAAGAAGAGGGCGATTACACGATTGAAAAGCCTGCGCTTTATGACTTTTGGAAAGCGCATCGTTCTGACTTTTGGACCGGATCACAGCTGAGTTGGACTTATGTAGAACCGCATACTTTAAATCCTGTTGATGGTTCCATGAAAAAAGAATCAGGGAAAGTGGATTTGTTTGGTTATCGTAAAATGTTAGATCAAAGTAATTTCCAAGAAGGTTTCTTATCTGGTGATGTCACTTTAGTGAACTGGCCACAAAATGATTACTGGTTAGGTCCCATTATTGAAATTGACCAAAAAGAAGTAGACAAACACTTACATTATGCAAAAGAACTTTCCAAATCACTCTTATATTGGCTACAAACAGAGGCTGATGGTACAGGCTACCCAAATCTCAAACCACGTGGCGATGTCATGGGAACAGAAGATGGTTTTGCAATGAGACCTTATATCCGTGAAGGACGTCGTATTGTTCCAGAATTCAGGGTTACAGAGGGACATATTGGCGTGACAATGAGAAAAGACAAAAAACGAGCAGCTTATTTTTCAGATTCTGTGGGCCTGGGTCATTATCATTTAGATTTACACCCAAGCACAGGACAAAGAACTTATGTGGATATGGAAAGCTATCCATTTCAAATACCAATGGGCGCGCTCATACCAAAAGAAACAAAAAATCTCATTCCAGCAGCTAAAAATATCGGAACAACCCATATTACCAATGGAACATATCGTTTACATCCTGTTGAGTGGAACATAGGTGAAGCAGCAGCACTTATGGCAATTTATGCAATGGACCATAATATAGATCTAAAAACACTAAGATCTGATCATATTGATGCATTCCAAAAACGACTCACCCAAGAAGGTGTTCAATATGAGTGGCCTGAGGAAATACTAGAAAGTTGGAAACCAATTCTATGATTTTACCAATTCCCAAAATATTAAAAAAAGGAAATAAAAAATTTGTAATTGATCAGAATGTAAAAATACTGATACAACCCGACTTATCTTCTCAAGTATATGAGAGTGCTGTCTTTTTCCAAAATAGAGTTAATGAAGAACAAGGGCTTTATATAGATATTATCAAGGCCAAGATGAGTCGATTTAAAACAATACAACTTGCCCATGATGCATCATTAAACAAACAAGCATATACACTTGAAGTAACCCAAGAAGGTATCCTAATTTCAGGTCATGATGCCCAAGCAATCCATTATGGTTTGATGACTTTGCTACAGCTCATCAAAGCTGAAGGACTTATTCTCAAAACAGTGAGTATTCAAGATGAACCTCGGTTTTTACACCGTGGATTCTATCATGATGTGACCCGAGGCAAAGTCCCTACAAAACAGACACTGTTTCAACTAATTGATGATTTAAGTGAATATAAAATTAATGAATTACAACTGTATATTGAGCATACTTTCCTTTGGGAACACCTTACAGAAGCAACAAGAGATAAAGATGCTTTAAGTGCACAAGATATTATCGAAATTGATAATTATGCTCATAAACGTCATATAGAACTGATACCATCTATTGCTACATTTGGGCATATGTATGAGATTTTAAGAACACGATCATACAGCCATTTATCGGAAAAGGAAATAGATTTTAATGAACCCTTCTCATTTGTAAATAGAATGGCACATCACACTATTAATGTGAGTGAAGATGAAAGTCTTGCATTAATAAGAACCATGATTGAAGATTTTATACCTCTTTTTAGAAGTAATAAATTCAATATTTGCGGGGATGAAACATTTGATCTTGGAAAGTATAGAAATAAAGCTTTAGGGGAAGCAAAAGGCATTGGCAATCTTTATGTCGACTTTTTAACAGAAATTATAAAAATAGTTCAGGAAAATGATAGGGAAGTATTATTTTGGGGTGATATCATTCTTAAATATCCAGAAAGTATTTCCAGGTTACCTGAAGATGTTGTTTGTCTGAATTGGGGATATAATGCTCATGAAACAGAAGACAACACTAAAATCATCGCCCAATCTCATATACCACAATATGTTTGTCCTTCTACTACGGGCTGGAATCGGATGATCAATTGGCTCGATAATAGCTCTGAGAATATTCGTAAAATGGTTAAGTATGCAGATAAATATGACGCTTATGGAATTCTTAATACTGATTGGGGCGATCACGGTCATGTAAATCTACTGGGTAGCAGCATGCCAATGGTGGTCTATGCAGCCGCATTGTCGTGGAATCCAAGTGGTCTCGAAACAGATGAACTTGCCGATCCAATCATATCGCAATCATATTATGGAGATGCACATATTCTGCCGCTACTAAGAAAAATGTCCCGACAACAACCGGCGAATTGGTCTTATATTAACTTTCATTTAGAAAGAGAATATGCAAATTACGAAGTCATTTCACCTTACTTTGAAATTATGAAAAATCTAGATCATCAAGAAATCTATCAAGCATCCCAAACGATAGATCATTTAAAAGAAGAGATGCTTGCACTTGCAGGGAATTTCAAAGTTCAGCATCGCCAAGATTTTAATGAATTTATTGTTATGAGTGATCTTATGAAGTTGACACAAGAATCATTCCTCTATTTCATGAAATATGATATGGATGTTTCTGATGTTAAACTTACACGCAGCGCCAATGAAATCGCAATGGATATTGAAGTTGCAATGGAACAATACAAGAAAGTTTGGCGCAAACGTAATCGAGAAAGCGAGTTAAATCGCGTTACAGAAAAATTCTATGAAATTGCTGATAAATTAAGAAAATATTAAAGCAAGAGATCATTCTCTTGCTTTTTCTTTGCCATGACAAAAATAAAAAAAATGATATAATTAAGCTAAGAAAGTAGGGTGAGACCATGTTAAAAGTGATAATTATCGATGATGAAAGTCTAACAAGACAAGGGTTAATAGAGTTTGTAGACTGGAATAAACATGGTTATGAAGTTTTTGGCGAGGCAGAAGATGGTAATAAAGGACTCGAATTAGCGAAGCAAGTCCACCCGGATTTAGCGATTTGTGATATTAGAATGCCGCATATGGACGGTATTGAGTTTGCTAAAAAACTCCAAGAAATTGTTCCTGAATGTAAAGTGATCTTTTTAAGTGGTTACTCTGACAAGGAATATTTAAAATCCGCAATTAAACTCAATGCGGTAGATTACTTAGAAAAACCACTCAATATGGATGAATTATACACTTTATTAGATAGGGTAAAATTAGAATATGATCATATTGTTGAGCGGATGAATAAAGAAAATAAGATGCTCGTCAAGCTAGAACAAAACAATCAGTTTCTTCTTGATTCGATTATCGATAATCTTTTAGAAGAACAAGCATGTGATCGTGATTCACTTGCGACTTTATTAAAACATATGAATATTGATTTTCCTTTAGAAGGTATTTACCGAACAGTTGTCATTAAAAATGCACCACAAAGAATTAGTAACCTTATTCTCAATACCTTAAAACAAAAAAAGAAAGAAAATCAGATGATGATGCTGATTGGTAGACGTGTCAATGAAATCATCATCATTCATGAACAACAAGTGAGTCTCAGAGAGCTTAAGCGTTTTTATGACGAACTTATGTATGATATTGAAAAGAATGAAGCTATCAATTTAGAATTGGGTGTGGGCGATAAGGTTGAGAAACTAGAAATGATTGAAGATGCTTATGACTCAGCTATTTCTGTCATTGATTGGCTTGGCTACAAAAATCCAAATCGCCTTGTCTTTGACGACGGTACGAATGTTGGTAATAGTGCAATCCGCGATACAGAAAGATTTATTACAGACAATTTTGATAAAAGACTCACCATTAAAGATATTGCGGAAGAAGTTTTTCTTACGCCACAATATTTATGCAAGATTTTTAAAGAAGAAACAGGTCATACCATTAATAGCTATATTACTGATTTAAGGATGGAAAAAGCGAAAGAATTACTCTTAAATCGTAATTTAAAATTATATGAAGTTGCGGCACAATTAGGATATCGTGATGCCAACTATTTTGCGCGTGTTTTTAAACGTAATTTTGGCATGAATCCATCGGAGTTTAGAGAAAAACATAATGTCTAGGTTAAAAGAAAAAATAGGGCTAATAAAGCGTAATATAAAATTAAGAGACAAGATCCTCTTGTCTCTTTTACTCTTGTCGAGTTTTTCAGTACTCATTGCTTCTTATATGTTTTATTTGCGCTCTTCTACAATTTTGATTAAACGTGCTAAGGAGTCTACTATGAGTTCTATGCGCCAAGCCCAAGAGTTCATTTCTTTTAGAGTCGATAGTGCCAAAGATGTATCAAGCATGGCTTATCTTGATCAAGAATTAAAAGAAATGATTTATGCTTTTAAAAATGAAGAGGACGAAGTAGAACGTTTTTTTTACTATACTAAACTACAAAATAAAATGAAAAATATGTTACTCGATCGGAATATCGATAATGTAAGAATATATATTGATGATAATCGCCTCACAAATTTAGGAAATTCATTGGTATTAAGTGAATCAATCCTACGTGAAGAAGATTGGTATGACCATATTATTGCCGAAGATGGTGGGGTGCTTTGGCTTTTAACCTACGATCATGAAGTGGAGAAGAATAAAAGCGAAAAGCTTGTTTCGATTGCGAGAACGATTCCAAGTATAAAACCAAACGATGACCATTTGGGTGTGATTATTGTTGATTTAAGTGAACAGGGTTTAAGACAAATTGTCGCCGAAACTAATTCTGAGTTTGGAGAGGTCTATTTAATTGATATTCATGGCTTTGTTATTAGTTCAACACAAGAAGAAGATATCGGTAATTTTATCCAAAGAAGTAAGTATATCCCCTTTGATAATCGTTTTAAAGATGGACAATACGAAGCGCTTATTGATGATGAAGAATCAGCAGTCTTCCATATGCGCATTCCCAATGTAGATTGGCAGCTTATTTCTGTCATGCCCATTGCAGCAATTCGTCAAGATGCTAATACAATTTTACGGTTCATGATTGTTATTTTGGTATTAGTGATGATGATTGCGATTATTATGTCTTATAAGTTGTCAAATAATATCACCCGCAGACTAAAACTACTCTCAGAAAAAATGGACTTAGTTAAAGAGGGAAATTGGGATGTTAATGTAGAGATAAATAATCATGATGAGATTGGCGATTTACAAAATAGTTTCAACTACATGACAAAAAGTATGCAAAAACTGATTGAAGAAAAATATCAAGCTGAGATTGATATTAGAAAAGCTGAACTCAGGGCATTACAAGCACAAATCAATCCCCATTTTCTTTATAATATTTTAGATACGATTAATTGGATGGCCATGAAACATGGAGCCGAAGATATAAACTATATTGTCTCTAAATTGGCGAAATTTTTCCGCCTGTCTCTCAGTTCAGGAAAAGAAATGGTTAAGATTGCGGATGAGTTGGAACATATTGAATTATATGTTGATATTCAAAACATTCGTTTTGATGATAATATCAAACTGACGATAGATGTTGATTTAGATTTGCTTGATTATTATACAATTAATCTTATCTTGCAACCGTTAGTTGAAAATGCGATACTACATGGGATTAATGAAAAGCCAAGTAAATCGGGAACTGTAGAAATCATTGGTTATCAAGATGTTGAGTCAGTTGTGCTTTTAGTGATTGATGATGGTGTGGGTATGGGGCAAGAAAAAATTCAGGAAATTTTATCAGGCACCATCACCGGATCATATGGTGTTCGTAATGTAAACGAAAGATTAAGTCTCAAATTTGGCGAACCCTATGGGTTAAACTATGAATCGACGCCTAATGTTGGAACAAAGGCTATAGTTAGAATTCCGATTATTCATTCGGAAGAGGAGGATTTTGATTTATGATTTATACAGAAAAAGTAATTGATGTGAGTAATCAAGGCTATGGTGTTTGTAAGCTTGATGGTTTCACAGTATTCATTAAAGGTGCCATGAAAGATGAAGTGGTGAGCTTTAAACTTAAAAATAAGAAGAAAAAGTTTGCAATTGGTGATTTAGTCTCTATCGACAAGGCCAGTCCCTATCGTAAGCAAGAAGCATTGATTGAAAGTGCGCCTTTATTTCATTGGGACTATCAGCACCAATTAGAATATAAAAATCATCTTGTGGAAAATACACTCAATAATTTTATTAATGAAGCTAATTATCACGAAATTATCGGACAAGAACATCCCTATCATTATCGTAATAAAGCACAAATACCGCTATTAGAACATAAAGGTGAAGTGGTATTAGGAGAATTTATTGAAGGAAGTAATGAACTTATCCCACTTACTGATCTCAAGTTATACGATGAAAAAATAATACAAGCTTTAGATGTAGTGGTCGAACTAATGAATGAAAATCATATGAAGGTTTATAATCGTCAGACCAGAAGCGGTGATTTTAAACATGTCGTTGTTCGCTCAAGTCATTACTCAAATGAAATTATGATTGTTCTTGTAGCATCTTATGCTTTAGATTTGAAAAAAGAATTTATTCAAAGCCTACAAGAAAAACTTCCCCACATGACTTCACTAATGTTGAATATTAATAAAGAAAAAAGTTCAGTGATTTTTGGTAAAAAAACAAAGAAGATTGTTGGTGAAGATCAATATATGGATGCCTTATTAGATCATAAGTTTTTAGTCTCTTCACAATCGTTCTACCAAATTAATAGTGAACAAACTGAGAAATTATATACTGAAGCACTCAAGTCCTTAAACAAGCAAGATACACTTTTAGATGCTTATTGTGGTATTGGCACAATGTCCTTAATTGCCGCAGATAAGGTGAACAATGTTATCGGTATTGAAATAAATGAAGATGCCATTAAAATGGCCAATAAGAATAAAATCATCAATGGCAAAGACAATGTCGAATTTATTTGCGGACCTGTAGATAATTATTTAGAGACACTTGAGGATGTTAATACATTACTGGTTGACCCACCAAGAGCAGGGCTCAGTAAAATGTTTGTTGATAAAGTAAGCGCCAGTGACATTAATAAAATGATCTATGTTAGCTGTGATTTGATGACATTGAAAAGAGATCTTAT
>DATBUC010000013.1:0-3171 GCA_036516515.1 Erysipelothrix sp.
ATCTATTTTCCTAAACAAATTAAAAAAGAAGGCTACTTACAAATAGAACAGGGAACGATCGTTGATTTTAAAACTGAAATTGGTGATGAAGAATTTATTGATTATAAAGATAATTTAATCATTCCTGGCTTTATTGATCAACATATCCATGGATGGGCAACGGGTCAATATTCTGCCAAAAACACAAAAGAGAACTTAAAGAACATGCAAGAAACTTTACCTTACGCTGGTGTCACCAGTTTTCTAGCCACAACAGGGGCTTGGGATTTAGAGGATTTAAAAACCACGATTAGAAATACAACCGAACATATTGAGGCGAATGATACAAACGGGGCAGAAGTTGTGGGAATTCATCTAGAGGGTCCCTTTGTAAACGAGAAAAGGGCGGGAATGATGAATGTCGCTGGCTTTCAAAAACCATCCATAGACATCATGAAATCACTTCTAGAGAGCCAAACTAAGCCTGGTTATATTAAACTTATGACCATGGCCCCTGAACTGGAAAATGCTCAGTCGCTGATTACTTATTGTCGTGAAAATTGTGTTCAACTTAATATTGGCCATAGTGATGCTTTATTTGAAGACATCAAAGCATTAAAGGAATATGGCTTAGGTGGCGTAACCCATATGTTTAGTGGCATGCGCGGCTTTCACCATCGTGAGTTAGGTGTCGTGGGTGCGGCATTATATTTTGATGATTTATATTGTGAGTTTGCCAAGCAAACTGGTTGGACTGTATTACCAGAGGCTTTCGCGCTCGCTTATAAACTTAAAGGCCCAGATCGTATTATTATGACCACTGATAATACAGGTTTGGCTCAGATAGATAAAGAACGCTACCATTACATCAGGCAAGAGACTTTTATTCCTGATGGTGATTATTTTATTGTGCGCCATGATGATGGTTCTGAAAAAAGATATAATAAATCAATCTATGATGACGTAAAAGATCTTGAACTGAGCTATCTTAAATCAATTCAAAATGTTATCAAAAATGTGAATCCTTCAGTACACGACATCATCAAAATGACTTCTGAAAATGCTGCAAAATATCTGGGTATTGACGACCGCAAAGGAAGTATAGAAATTGGTAAAGATGCGGACTTATTGGTTGTGGATGAACACTTTAATTTAAAAGCAACTTATTGTCGGGGCAAGTTATTTGTTTAATCTAAAAGAAGGAGGCATATGATGCTCTCATCACATTTTGAAGCCAAACAATATGAAACATTTAAAACAAGAGTTTTGCTATCATTGTTATTTAGTATCTTAGCGACAACAGTTGGCTTGTTGTTTAAACAATCATGGTGGGGACAGCTGATCGCTATCATCTTGGGTTTCCTACTTATTTTCTGGTTTAAGACAAAGGCGCATGAGTACATCGTATGGGCTTTTATTGAAAATAAAGAAAAACAAGCGCTGCAAAGCTACTTAAAGCCGATTAAAGATATCAAAAAAGCAAGCTATAGTTTTGTTGTAACTGTCTTTACGGCACTTTTAGTCTGGCTCTTATATCAAGTTCTTTATCGTTTACCTGTTATGCCACTAATAAAAATCATTATATTCATGGGTGCTTTGCTTTTATGTGATGCCTTGTCACATATCTTCTGGTTTCAATATCAAGCTGAATTAGGCCTTATGAATAATATAAAACGCACGCTACAGCTTTTATTTTCGAAAAACATCACTATTTTAAAGGTGGCTGTGCGACTTTTAAAGCCGCTCCTTTTAGGAACGATCATTACTTTTATTGCTGTTGTATTTTTAAATTCTGATGCAATTTTGGCGGCAATGGCGTTGCCTGAGCCCAAAGCAAGTATGATGATTAATGACATATTAAGTCAAAATAAAAGTCAAATTATACGTTCGATTGGGCTGACATTTACTTTATACTTTGTTTATTTGAGCAGCAGTTTCTATTATTTAAATCAACTAAAACGAAAGCCAAGTTAGAACTTGGCTTTTACTTTATTTAAAATCGCTTCGATCTCTGCGACTGTATTTGATAATTCCACTTTGGTTAGATTGTAATTGAGACATGCCATTCGCAACACAGTTTTATTGTTTAAGATGGTCGTGAAAATGACTTGCTGACCATCCGCAATCAAGTGATCAGAAATGGCTTTATTGATCTTATTGAGTTTATCTTCGCTCAGTTGTTCATCATAGTAGCGGAAGTTGACAATTCCAAATTGTGGTCCAGAGATGATTTGCCAGTGATCTTTATGCTTAAGCGATGTGGCAAGGTATTCAGCAAGGGTGACGCTGTGTTGTAATCTTCGCGATATTTCTTGTTCACCTAATGTTTGTAGGGTTAACCACAACTTGATTGCGCGCGCAGGGCGAGTAAGTTCAACACCCATGGAACCAAAGTTATCATGCTGATTCAGTGAGATATCTTTGAGATATTCTGGTTCAGCACTAAAGCTATTTAATAAGTGTTGTTTGTTTTTAACAATGATCATTGCTGAATCATAAGTTTGATAGAGCATTTTGTGTCCATCCCAACTGACACTATCAGCATATTCAATACCTTTAAATTGTGCTTTTTGACTCTCAACAAGTAAAAAGGAAGCACCAAAGGCACCATCAACATGCAACCACATTTGATATTTTTGACTGATCTTCGCAAGCGCTTCGATCGGATCGACACTACCTGTATTGGTGGTTCCAGAACTGGCAATAATAACAGCTGGAATCAAGCCTGCTTGACGATCTTTTTCAATTTGTTTTTCTAAAAGTTCAGCTTCCATCTGAAATTTATGATTGGAGGGAATGGCAATAATCTGTTGGGGATGATAACCAACAATTAAAAGTGCTTTCTCTACACTATGATGCGTTTGATCAGATACATAGACACGGGTTTTATGTCTATCAGCAAAGCTGCTTTGATGATCACGAGCAGCGATCAGTGCCGTTAAGTTGGCCATTGAGCCTCCAGAGACAAAGAGTCCACCAGCTTGATTAATATCATAACCGATATGTTGGGCAGCCCAGTTAATTAAGTTCTTTTCAATGGCATAAGCACCTGTAGCATTGATCCAATTGCTGGTATGAATGTTATGAGCTCCCACCATTAGATCACCAAAAACTGCTTCATCACTGGCGGGTCCAGGGATAAAAGCAAAGTGCTTTGGATGACGTGATTGTAAGGCATTAGGGAAGATATCT
>DATBUC010000014.1:0-2292 GCA_036516515.1 Erysipelothrix sp.
TTATCATTTCTTTATTTATTTCTTTTTTATTATCATTAAAGCTATAATAAATAATTTTTTGTTATTTGTCAACTAATAAATAACAAAATATCCGATTTTTTATTTATAAAAAATAATCAATATGCTATACTTGAATAACTAGAGATGGAGGGATTATATGAAACTTACAAAAATCCAAAAAGAAAGACGCTTGAAAGTCCTAGAGGTTCTCTATAATAAATCACCTATTTCACGGATTGACATCGCAAAAGAAACAGGCATCACCCCTGCCACGATTAGTGACATTACCGGACAATTAATAGAAGAAAAACTGATTCATGAATTAGGAGAAGAAAGTGACTCCAATAAATCAGGACGAAAAAAAATCTTACTCACTATTTCCAATCAGCACAGTTTTTATATGGGCATCGAACTTTCTGAAAAATTCTTTTCTTTTGCTCTTTGCGACAATAACGGTCATTTACAAGAACAAAAAGTGATTGAGCCAACGCGTCTTGAGAAAAATAGTTTAAATGATATCTTTTATCAACATTTTCAAGACTTTTTGAAACAATGCTCTCCTTATCAACCAGTTGCACTTGGTATCGCACTTCCAGGACATTTCCAAGCAGAACTAAAAAAAATACAGACAAATAATCCTTTTTGGAAAGATTTTAGTTTTGATAAGGTATTCGAACTGTTTAACAAACCTATTTATTTTAGTAATAACGTTGAATGTCTAGCAATTTCAGAACGTCTATTTAATCCGCAAGTGAAGCTAGAAAACTTTTCAATCTTACATGTTGGACGCGGTATGTTTTGTTCCAGTATTTATAACGGAAAACTATATGGGAATGAAAATATTCTTGTCGGAGAAGTCGGACATATCGTGGTACATCCAGACGGGGAACTCTGTGAATGTGGAAAACGTGGTTGCTTGCAAACCTATGCAAGTGAGGCATGGATTATCAAAAAGTCGGAAATTCTATATAACAATTCAGAAACTACTTACCTAAGACAACTATGTCCCATCAACGAAAAGTTATCAGTTGATACTATTTTAAACGCTTATCAACTAGGTGATGAGGGCGTCATTAATATTTTACATAACGCGATCAAATATTTAGCCATTACGATTAATAATATTGCTATGATGATTGATACCCATCATATTATTATTCATGGACAACTATTCGATGAACCACAATTGTTTACTCTTTTAAAAGAACAGGTAGAAAAAAATATCATCCTACTTTCTTCTGTTTCTAAACAAAAATTATCACTCAAACCTTATCATCCGACTAACGGAGCCATTGCTGCGTGCGGTTTATGCGTCGAACAAACACTATTGAGATAGAATAAAAAAAGACTGTTGAAGATAAAACTTCAACAGTCTTTTGTCGTGCTAAAAGCAACTGATTAAAGATACATGTTTGTTACGTCGTCTTTATAGCAAGTTTTTTAATTCTTCATAACCAGTTCTGGTATCATGCTCGGAATCTGCTTCTATTGCTTCGATTATATTTTTATGATATAAATCTGGATTTGCAGCATATTGGTCGTATAAATCAGCTTTCTTCACAGGTTGCTGATTTATTCCTTCGACCATTTGATATTCATCATGCGTCACTCTTACTATCCCTTCTATAGGGGTTACTGTCTCTTCATCATAGTGAAACAAATAGATAGGATGCCCTACGCCGGCCCCTGAATGAACATTAATATAAATTTCATCTTCATAAACTTGATAAAAATCGTAGAACATCGTCCTTTCAAAATCAGGTATTTCTACTGGAATAGCACGATCGTCGACAATCGTAGCGATTAATTTTATTTTTATATCAAGTGGTAAGGCATTATATGCGTTTAATCGTTCATCTACTTTTTCGACTGTTTCTTCTTGGGTTATACTTTCGCTTGATTCTATCACTAAAGTATCTTTCGTAGATGAAAGTGTTTCGTCATTTGTATCTGTCGTTTCAGAAACGCTGACTTCAGTAATTTTCGGTTGTA
The DNA here is from genome assembly GCA_036516515.1 of Erysipelothrix sp. Classification (GTDB taxonomy): domain Bacteria; phylum Bacillota_I; class Bacilli_A; order Erysipelotrichales; family Erysipelotrichaceae; genus Erysipelothrix. The sequence continues at coordinate 1,993 of DATBUC010000014.1, forward strand.
CATCAGTAGGTTTGCTACAACCAGTCATCGCTAAGACACTTATGCCAATTACTAGCCATGAGTTTATTTTATTCATATTCATACTCCTTGTGTTATAAAAGTTAACTTTACTATATCAGATAAACTACTCACGGGCCATTAATATTCTTATATATCCTAGAGAATCCTGGTAAAAATTAACTTTTTTTCATTTTTCATCTATATAATTTAAAGAACTGATGAATCTAAATATAATTCATCAGTCCTATTTGACAAAGAGCCTATTTTACTAACCAACTGACCCTTCCATTTAAAGTAAAA
>DATBUC010000015.1:0-4201 GCA_036516515.1 Erysipelothrix sp.
TAGCAGAATTTGACGCAAATCTTGATAAACCGTTTCGGTTTGTGGTTTGACGCCATGCCAAAATTCAAAACTGAGCGCTGCTTGTTCCACCAGCATTCCTAAGCCATCATATGTTTGAATGGCACCGTGCGCACTCAAATAATCCATAAACACTGTGGGCTTTGTGCCATACATCAAATCATAACCAATGGTTTGCTCATCGATCACGCACGGCAGCGGCGTAAACTCACCTTGCAACGAGCTGCTGGTGGCATTGATGATCACATCAAAGTGCCCCGTTAAAGCCGCCCATTCTAATGCGATCACATTGCCGCCATCGTTAAACTGCTCGGCAAGTGCCACAGCTTTACTGAACGTGCGATTACTGATCACCACTTCTGTGGGCAATTGACGCAAAAGCGGCCCTAAAATCCCTTTTGCAGCGCCGCCTGCGCCCAATACCAAAATGCGGCGATTGTTTAACACAACATTGCAGCGCTCGGTTAAATCACACATCAAGCCATTGCCATCGGTGTTGTGGCCAAAGATCTCACCTTTTTTAAATGCAAGTGTATTGACTGCGCCCGCTTCTTTTGCTTCCACCGTCAAATGATTGGCCAAACGAAATGCATTTTCCTTAAAAGGCACCGTCACATTCGCGCCCTTTAATCCTTGGGCAATGAGCGAATTGAGCGCGCCTTCAAAATCATCGATTGGTAAACAATACGCCGAATAATCCAAGTCAATCTTCGTCAATGCCTTCTTCTTTAGCATGGAGTATACTTAATTCATGGTCACGGATAGCTTTTAAACGTGAATGATACGCTATCACCGTCTCAGGCGTTTGGCTTAATTCTTCCCATGCCGTAAAGGCTTCGAGTAAACGTTCATCTTTCATCGCTAGCTCCTCCAATTCTTCATAAATTTCATCATACACACGTTGCTTTCTGACATCGACCATCCCGAGTAACAACAACCATCTTACTAAAACATCATCAAGTGGATTAACCTGATCTTCATGCCAAGCTTGAATAAACTTTTTCATCTCAATGAAATGAATTTCTAAGACATCATCTTGCGCATCGAGCCGCTCTAGTGAACTATCTTCATATAAATGGTACGTACTATGATAATTTGCTGACTTTGAGAACAAGGTGAAATCACAAATGTTGATAGTAATCGTCGGTAATAGACGTCGATACGTTTTACCTTTAGGTAATTGGTCTAAAAATAAACGTGACCAATAATACAAGGTACGTTTTATCATATCGTGTTGGTTAGACAACTGCATTTCCACATTGATTAATTCATTCGCTTGGGTACGCACGACAATATCAAGACGTGACTGTTTATCATCAAGATACTCGCCGCCTACTTCTTGATTAATAAATACTACTTCTTTGATGGTATTGCGCCCTGTTTTTTGTAAGATGGCATTTAGGAATACCACCGTAATATCTTTATTTTTTTCACTACCAAATAGTTGCTTAAAGGCATAATCTACTTTCAAATCCATTAATTTATCTAAGGGGATACGTTTTAACGCACGTCGATTCATCGCACTCACCTCTAGCATTTATTACAACTAGTATAGCATGCCCTGCGTTGTACCGTCATTTCAATACGCTACGTAGCCTGTATTAACAAAAAAGAAGCCCTTCGCAAGATTTTTCCCGCGAAAAGCTTCCTATTTCTAATTGCGTGGGTGTCTGGCACCCGATTTTAACAATCATTATTAGGGCAATTGTACTTAAAGAAGCTGCCGCTTGCAAAATACAAAAAGCAGCTCCCATAAGTTGCCTAGCTCTTTTTCAAAATGTCCTTTACAAAGGGTACACTTTACCGGGAGCTGGTTTTTATTTTAGTAAGGGAGGAATTCATCAGGACCAATTATAACGAAATTACTATCTTTATTTACTAATTTTTTTGCAATCAACTCATTTTTAGTAACAATAGGGTCGCTAAATGATACAACTAGAATTGTATGAGACACTGAATTAGCCTCCAACTGTTGCTCTAAATGTTTTAAATAATTAATATCCTTTTCTTCAAATATCTCAGGGTTAAACTTTACCTCAACAAATTCTCCATTTTTAGTATCCCAAGCTCCGGCATCGACTGATTGTCTTCTTTTGTCTGTAGTGGTTTGAGTCGATGGTTGGTAAATAACCGGTACGCCATTAATTAAAACTTTTACACCAAATCCCATATCAGAACCTAGGTGTTTTTCTTTGAAATAGGGTTCAAATAGTTTTTCGGCAATAATCCCTCGTAATTTTTGCCATTCTTCATCAGAAGTACATTCAGTACCAATTCGACCAAGTAATACAGCAAATTCGCGCTCATCTGATGGTGTATTTTTCAGCATATATTTTCTACTCCAGCGATCATAATGAGCTTGATAAGTAGCTATTGTATTTTTAGAATGTCTAAGGAACCTATCTATTTCGTATCTTCTATTTCGATATTGGAAAACTGCATCTTTAATATCTGTAGCCAAAGCTTCTAAATGCGGAACAGGTCTATCTGATGGAGCAAATGTTATCATGATTTATTCATCCGCATTCTGAATTAATGATTCAATTATATCCATCGTAGGTAGTTGAATAGGCTCCGAAATCATTTGGCTTGAAACGAATTGAATATGTGAACGAGCATACGAAATTAACTGTGGAACAGTTTGAACATGAGCAAATTCCTCTACTAATTCTAATTTGATATCCTGTGGAAATTGGAAGTTGCCTTTATGTATGGTTTCTACCACTAGAGCAATTTCGCCATTTGAATTAATGCTTTCTACATTAGTTTTTAAGAATCCATATACTTTTTCATTCTCTACTTTTACTTGATAACTAAATGATAGGTTATGTTGTAACTTCTCAGTAATTAGCCCAACTTTATTGAATTGCGATTGCTCTAACGAAACCTCTATTAGTTGGATTGAATTTTTCGCTACAACGTATTTTTTTATAAATGCATCTTTTGACATTGAAATTTCTCCTTATGCGTATAATAAAAGCTCTGCTTCCCTATTAGCAGAGCTTTGAGTGTTCGTTACAGACCAGTTTGAAATGTTATTTGCTCTTATAGAACTGAAACCCGGTATTGGAATTTTCTTTTCTTGAAAATCAAATACAGGTTTACTCATCTTTTCTTTGTAAAAATCACCGATATAGTTACTAATCATCGGAAATACTTCTGTATAAGCAAATAAAAAATCTGTACGGTTTCCTTCGTGTACATCAATTTCTAAGCAGAACTTTTCGTGTTCTAAAAAAGCAATAATATCAGGCACTTCTGAGAGGTCTGAATCGATATTTTTAAGGAACCCTTGCCCTTTTTCGAAAAACCATTCTGAAATATAGCTGTAGTCAGGATATTTCACTGCAAGGTCTTTAAAGAAGTGATTTACATCAAGATATTGTTGAATGTCAAACGAAAAATACTTTTCAAAGCCGGCAAATAAAAGCTCAAAAACAGAATCTAATAGGCGGTCAGCATCATTCTTAGTGATATGTTTCATACCTAAGAATTCTTTAATAGTATGTGCCATAGCTTGCTCCCTCCATTGTTCTTTAAGTTTAAGTATAACGGATTTTCGCTGAAACTCAACTAATATCAAGTGCCTGGCATCCGATATATGATGGAATTATATGGTGAAAGGACTTATAGAAGAAAGGTCCGAATTAGCAGCGACCACTCTTCTTTAAAAGGCATATCTGTTTTAGGTTCTTCCTTTAGATATACTCCTATTTCTTGTATAATGGAAATAGTATGTAAAGTGGAATTACAACGGCTTTGGACTTCAATCGTTTGGGAGATTTTGCGGTTCAAATTCGATAAATGGTAGAACTGGCCTGTTGGTTGGTTCTTTTTATAAAAGGTTCTTGTTTTTTACTTATATAACCAACCATATGAGATGGAGGAATTACATGCTTGTGATAAATTCATATTTTACAGCTTCTCATTTATTGCTGTCTGCTATCGATAATGGCGCAGTAATTTCTGTAGATGAAGCCGAAGGTATTATTGATGGTAATTTACTGTTTTCTGAAATCGAGAAATTTAATGTATCGCCTAACAAGGTAATCACTCTACAGCAACAAAATGAGATTATGACGAGTATTGCTAACCAATCAGGCGACTTGGCGGAAAAGTACGGAATAGAAAATAATGGTTGGCTGCTGATTCATCAAAGATTAATGGATGCTCTTTGGTTCCA
>DATBUC010000016.1:0-5212 GCA_036516515.1 Erysipelothrix sp.
GTTTTTGCCATCATATCGAGTTTCTCTTAATTGGGCCCTTTATGAATGAGGATAAGTGTAAATAAATCCTTCCCTAGCTGATTTTTTCATTTACTTTATCAATCTTATATCGAGAACATCTTCATGGCTATAAAGTTTGACTTCATTATTTTTAACTTGTTCCTCATAAGCTAGAATTGCTTTCATATCAAATTCATCCTCTAACTTTTCTTCCATTACTTGTTTAAAAAGTGTAGATAGTGGTGTGTTTAATAATTCAGCATAAGCTCTAAATGCCTTCTCTTCTTCTTTATTCAGTCTTACTGTTATTGTGCTCATGATATTTACCTTCTTTCGTACATATATTGTAGCACGAAGCATTAAAGTCTTTAAAACAACCCCAATCTTATTAATTAACTTAAAAGATTAGGGTTGTTTTATTTTTTCTTATATCTGTCTTTAATAACTAATCAATTCCAAGTAAGTCTTTTACTTTAGTGGTAATGGATTGTACTTGGACGCCGTAGATAATTTGGAAGTTATTGTTTGCTTGAACAAGCCCTGAAGCGTTGAGTTCATTTTCCCAAATAGCACGGTCTAAAACTTTATCGGCATCTTTAACTTCAACACGAAGTCGTGATGCACAGTTGGTAACGGAAATAATATTATTGTAACCACCTAATGCTTCAATGATTTTTTCTTCTAGGGTCAATTCTTTGCCTTCTACTTCGCGGGCAGCTTGAATTTTTTGGTATTCTTTCTTAGACATTAATTCAGCATCTGAACTTTTTCGTCCTGGTGTATTAAGATCTAATTTTTCAATCGCTACTTTGAATACGAAATAGTATACAACAAAGGTTAATGGTAATAAGAAGATTAAACTCATCGCATGGACTTTATGTGGTTGGAATAGGTTTGGTATCATAAATAACAATGCATTTCCGGCAATGGATATTTTGAAGACCTCGGCAATCACATAAGCTAAACCACATAATGGTGCATAGATAAAGAAGTATAATTGGGGTGCTAAGAATAAGAAAGTATATTCAATTGGTTCTGAAATACCGACAAGAGCAAGTGTCATAACGGCCGGTACAAGCAGTGCTGCGACTTTCTTTTTATTTTCTGGTTTCGCAACTTTATACATAGCATAAGCAGCGCCGGGAAGTCCTGCGAGTTGGAATAGGATTCTTCCTGAGGTAAAGTTTCTAACAAGATAGCCGGTTGCACCTGCACTGGCTGCTTGGGCATTCATAATGTTTTTGATTCCTTCATAGATGACGCCGTCCACTTCCATAACGCCCCCTACTGCGGAATACTCAATAGGAAAGGCAATCAAGTGATGGAGTCCAAATGGTAAGAGCATCTTATCAACGGTACCAAAGACAAAGGTTCCAAATAAACCCGATCGACCAATAAAGCCTGTAATACCTGCAAGACCTTTAGCAATAAAAGGCCAAATATAATAGGTTGAAACTGCAAGTGGAATAGAGGCGAACACAACCATAATGATGACTGTTTTGGTTCCTGCGAAAAAGCCAAGCATCGCTGGCAGTTCTGTATCGACAAAACGGTTATGGATTTTTGCTGTGACAAGTCCAGTTACAATCCCTGAGAAAATTCCCATGTTGTAAGTGAAAATGCCCAGTGAACTACCCCAGAGGTTATTAAAATTCATTGCTTCTAATTCAGTGTAACCTTGACTGAGTAAAGCTTCAATACTTGTCGTTTCTGCTGTCCATCCTTGAAGTCCAGCAAAGTTTTTAATACTGGTCATATAGGATAAGTAAAGTACGATACCTGCAAAGGCTGCCCAGCCCTTTTCTTTTTTAGCGAGGGTAAATGCGATTGCGACCGCAAACCATACAGGTAAATTATTCATAAACATAAAGCCTAAACTCGTAATAAGACTAAACAAACCGTGTAAAATTGTTCCTTCTGTAAGAATATAATTCGTGAATGCGCTTCCAATACCTACAAAAAAACCGACAAGAACAAGTAAGATGATTGGTACCATCATTGCTCCTGAAAATGTTTGTAGTTTTGCTTGAAGTTTCTTCATGATATCCTCCCCTTTCGTCTCTATTTTATGACTATGTGTTCCGTTTCACAATTATTGATGTGCCTTATCAATGGGGAAGTTTTTAAATTTCTAGTAATGTTTTAATCGCTTCGACATAGATGGCATAAGCTTTTCTTAAAGAGCTGCATGACATTTGTTCATTGGGCATATGGGGCTTGGGATCATCCCAAGGAAAGGAAGCGCCAAAAGCAACACCACAGTCCATGACGCGCGCATAGGATGCCCCACCTTTGGTTAACACGGCTGCTTCTTCATGCATGACTGTTTCATAGGCTGTCTTGAGTTTTTGTATCAGTTCACTTTCTTCTGCGACATATAAAGGTTTTTTCTCACGTATGATTTCAAATTCAAAATCATATTGTGATTTTAAGGCTTCAAGATGTTTGATAATTTCATCTTTATGAGTGGATATCGGATATCTAAAATCAACATTCAAAATGATATGGTCTGCATCACTATTCAAAGACATCATACAAGCGGATAGTTTTCCCATCGCTTCATGCTCTGAAAAGAATACGGTGTCGTTTAAATAGGGATTATTATAAAAGTAATCTCTAATCAGTTTTGCCCAGGGTCTGTTATTGATCGCTTCTTTATCTAAATCGTCTAGTAATTGATCTATCGCATTGACTCCGCGTTGCGGATTGCGTGAGAGTATTTTATCGCCACGATAGTTTTTATCATTAAAGTTGAGATCATGACAGATATAGTTGACACGTGGTTGAGCACTGATTTTATCGTGGGCTTCGTTTTTAAATTTGAGTGAAAAGCAAATAATTCCTTTTTCGCCATTGACGATTGGGAAATTGCCATCTGGAGAAAAGCCAAGTTCTGGTTGAGGATGGTGCTTGAAATAATAGTCCATACATTCCCAGGTTGTTTCTTCTGCCCCGCCGGCAATGATTCGCACGCTTCTTTTGGGTGATGCTGCTTTGTCGTATGCTACTTTGGCTGCATAAAGGGCGCATAATAGAGGTCCCTTATCATCATTTACTCCGCGCGCAATTAACATATCGCCTTCACGACTTAAAGTGAAGGGATCATGGCGCCAAGCACTAAGATCACCCACCTCCACCACATCTAGGTGGCCTAAAATCCCTAATTGTTTGTCATCGTCTCCAAGTTGAGCATAGACAGCATAACCATCAACATCACCGGTCTCAAAGCCAAGTCTTTGCGCCACTTCTAAAAATACATCCATCGCGTTTCTAATCCCTTGGCCAAAAGGGGCTTGATCTTTTGCGCTTGATAAATCGCGGATTGATTCTTGTGCAATCAGTTTTTCTAAATCATTAAGAAATTCTTTTTCATTCATCAATGTTCATCCTTTCATGTGATATAATTAAATTAATACAAGGAGGTTCTATGATACAACAACGGCGTAAACAATTACTTAATATTCTATGTGAGCAAAGCAATTACATTTCTAGTAGTCAGTTGGCAAAACAACTTGATGTTTCCAATAAAACGGTCCGCAATGATTTGGACTTAATTGAACCTTTTTTAGCACAATATGATATGTCCCTTGAAAGAAAAACAGGCTATGGTATTTTACTTAATTGTAGCGAAAAACAAAGGCATCAATTAAAGATGCTCTTGGCGTCCTACGATCAAGAACCTGATTTAACGCCTAAAGTAAGACAAGATGCGATAGCTTTGACCCTTTTAACTGAAGCAAATTACAATATGGATGATCTTTCCGAATTGTTTTATATCTCCAAATCTAGTGTCTATAGTGATATCAAAGCCATAGAAAAGTTATTTTTATATTATCACATCACACTAGAAAGAGATGAAGATAAGACTTTTTATTTGACGGGTAAAGAGCGCGCTTTGCGAAATGCAATCTTTGATCTATTGGCCAAGGAACAAACCCTTCATATTCTTTTTAAAATTATAAAGAAGGAAAAAGGCGCTTGTACCGGGGATTTATTACATCCTGGTTTTGATATGACCGATGATGAGATTGCGGATGTGATTAATCAGCTGCCAGATTTTTCTTCTAAGTTTGATTCAATTAATAATTATGCGCATTTTATCATTAGAATCCTTGTTATGATGTCGCGACAAAAATTTAGTCCGACCGTTGAGATTTCTGAGACTTTCAAGCTCACTTTACAAAACAAACCATATCTTGATATTGCCCGTGAGATTATTTCACTTTTAGAAAAGATTCAGAAAAATCAGTATCATGAGCATGAAGTCTATTATTTACAAGTATATTTATTGGCTTATCTCAATACTAAAGAAGAGCACAATTATCAAGTAGAACAATTTGTCGATCAGTTGATTGCAACTTGGACAACTCTTTTACCCAATGCCTTTGTCGCTGATGAACAGTTGATTCAAAATCTTTTGAATCATCTCAAGCCTACGGCCGTTCGCTTAGCACATGATATTATCATCCAAAATCCGCTTTTACCTGATATTGAGAAACAGTATAAAAATACGTTTCGTATTGTAAAGAAGAGCATTGCGCTCATTGATGATCCTTTTTGGAATCAACTTGAAGTCAATGAAATGGGTTTTTTAGCGCTTCATCTTGCTTCGGCGATTGAACGGTTTAAAAAACCATTGCGGACCATTCTCATTTGTACGATTGCGCCTTCTGGCGGTCAACTGCTTAAGGATCGTTTAGAACATAGCATTCCTGAAATTAAGATAGAAAAAATCATTCCTTATAATGAATTTAAAGAAATAGAGCATGAGGTTGATTTATTGATTATCAACGCACAAGTGACAAAAGAGAAGCAATATATCGCGCCAATACTCAGTATTTCGGCACTGCCTTCTAAAGATGAGCTTGACTATCTTAGAAATGAAATTCTCACTTATTATAATAAGAAAAACGACCCGGAAAATATCACTTAATCTGGGTCGTTTTTTCTATCGTTTTAACAATAATTTGTAATGAGATGAAACTCCAAAAGGAAACCGCTATATTACGATTGATGATACCCGTTAAAATAATAATGGTCGTATCAATCAAAGCAATCACCTTGGGTGTGGGTAAGTGCCACTGAAAAAACGATTTAATTAAGGCTGCTAGTAAATCAGTTCCCCCGGTGCTGGCATTGTTTTTAATAGAAATACTGATTGAAAGCCCAATTAAAACTCCGGCAATCAAAGCTGACAAAGCAAAGGCCAGCA
>DATBUC010000017.1:0-2738 GCA_036516515.1 Erysipelothrix sp.
TCAATCATAAATTTAAGCTCTGAATCACCTGCATAGCTTTCTGATAAAGTTCGTGCTAAGCGGACTACACCTGTCGCACTAGCTACTGTTTCCAGGCAACCTTTTTTACCACACGTACAATCAAAGCCTTCAGGATCTACCGTAATATGACCGATTTCTCCGGCTGCTCCGGCTGCCCCGTGCAATAATTTACCTTCTGCGATTAATCCGCCGCCGACACCTGTTCCTAACGTCATAAACGCCATATCAGGTGTTTTATGTCCAGCCCCTTGCCAGCGCTCACCTAATGCAGCTACGTTAGCATCATTATCTAAAACGAAGGGGATTCCTAAAGCGGCTTCAATCTGTTCTTTCACAGGTTGAAGTGTCTTCCAGTTCAGATTGTAAGCACCTATCACAGTTCCTTTAATAATATCGACTGCTCCAGGTGTTCCCATACCGATTCCGATAAAATCTTCTTTAGACATTTTATATAAGTCTAAACGATGTTCAATACTTTTGATAATATCTGGTACGATGTGTGATCCTTCATCGCTAATGTTTGTTTCGATACTCCAACGTTGTTGTACTTCGCCTTCCTCTGTTAAAATACCAAATTTAATCGTTGTGCCACCTAAATCAATCCCAATTAATTTACGACTCACTACTTGCTCCTCCTCTTTCTCTCGCTCACGTTTTAATTCTTGTTGATATTCTTCATTTAGTACATGTTTGGCTTGCACGTAGGTAGCGGTATCAATCACACCAGCTCGACTTAATTCCGCTAATTCGATTTCCATCATCTCAATATCCCATAAGCGCTTACCGACATAGACATAGACGCCAAACTCTTTTAATAACTGTTGCACATCATAAAGCGTTCGCATTTCCAATCTTCCTTTACTATTATAGCGTATTTATTTACCATAACTCAACTGTCTCTCTTTTAGAAAAAAGCTCCATATCGTTGAATACCATAAACTATACAAAATACAACAAAAAATAAAAAGCCTATCCCTGATGCAATCCGACGATGTTTGTTATCTTCTGTTACATTATAACGTGATTTTTTTACTTGAGGTCCTGAAATAGCAAAACCTAATAATAGGCCACCAATCAAACCACCAATATGACCAAACATATCAATCCCTTGACTGAACAAGTTAAACACTAAATTAACTACGACTAACGCTAACATATTACGGGCCATATATTGGACGCGCGGATGATAGGGGAAAATACGTCCTAAAGCAATAAAACCTCCAAACAAACCAAAAAGAGCCGTACTCGCTCCTGCAGAAACAGTTTGCATAGGGCCAAAAGCAAAACTCAGTAAATTACCAGATAGTCCGCTCAATAAGTAAAAAATCAAAAAGGGGATTCGCCCCATCATCGCTTCTAATTCTTTTCCAGCAAAATAAAGGAAAAAAGAATTTAAAATGAGATGCACGAGCCCGATATGTAAGAAAATAGGAGTTATCAAACGCCAGTACTCTCCCATCGCTACTAACGGTGCATACATCGCACCAAACTTCACTAAGATTTGAGTTTGCGTAGTTCCATCCAATCCGTAGCCATTTGCTAAACCATATAAGGTCATTAAAATAAAGAGTGTCACTTGAATGGTCAGTAGTACCACTGTCACACCATTTTGTTTCATTTCTTGTTTTATTCTTTGTGGGTTAAAGGCCATTTAATCCTTTCACTCTCCTCTCACTCATTTTCATATTATACCATTAAATGTATGATGAAAACATGAAAGTCTCGTTATTTTTCTGTTTTACCGGTAACAATTATCAGTCTCATCTTTAAAAAAAGAGAAAGACTTAACTTCCTCTCTATGACTAAATCTTGGCAAGCCCGCATTGGTTTGCTATACTAAAGCAATCAATTTCACTCAAATAAAGGACGGAATTAACATGAATTTAGGCAGACTGGATTTTGGCACAAAAGATGCTGTTTTAGCGATTGCGATTATGATGATGCTTATTTTAACCATTTATTTTCATTGGTCGATAAAAGAATTTATTCTTTCAGAAATAGCGATTGTTCTCTCGTTTTACGGTGGGACATTGAAACAAGATAAGCGTTTGGACTCTAAGTAAAAACAAATAAAAAAGCTGTCATCTTTGTTAGGCAAAGATGACAGCTTTTTGTTAAGGCTTATTTTGTTTCACGGTGAAGTGTTACTTTACGCTCACGTGGGCAATATTTTTTCACTTCTAAACGATCTGGGTTATTACGTTTATTTTTATTAGATAAGTAGTTACGTTCTTTACACTCTGTGCATTCTAAAGTAATATGTACGCGCATGTTTTTCCCTCCAAATAATTAGTTTCGGTTGAGTTTTTCACTCATACTTGAATATCATAGCATTTTTTTTTATAGATTTCTACCCTTTTTATCAATTTTGTTAAGTAGTTCTACTTTACAGTGACTTCTTCCCTGTTTTAATGATGAAAATCCTTGCTGTTACTGACTTTTAGTGCTTGTAGTCATAATAGGCATTAAAGATTTCTTTTGTCATCACCGCATGAAGCGCATCGGACTCGTCTTGTATATGTGGAATAATGACTGAGACTGCTAACTCTGGATTTTCTTGTGGTGCGTAAGCTACCATCGAACTATTTACTAAATTAATCATCTCATTTGGATTATTTGGATTAGGGATGGGTGTTTCAGCTGTACCCGTTTTGGCAGATATCACATATTTCCCACCTTGCAACGCGCGTCCTGTACGACGATAATCCGTTCCATTA
>DATBUC010000018.1:0-1799 GCA_036516515.1 Erysipelothrix sp.
CAGTCCATGTTAAATATACCTTTTCTTCTTTTTCGCACATTTATAATCCTCTAATTAATTTTATTAAGAAAAAAAGCCTCAAATCATTTCTGATTGAGGCAGTTTTCCTAGGCATCGCGCCCTTGTCGTAATCAATATAACATCGAAAAAAAATTATGTCAAACGAGCTGTTTATAAAAGTTCATTATCAATTACAACATATAGTATTTAGATGTGACATATATTTTTTTAAAGCTACATGTAGCGCTTTATTCTTTTATTAATAATAGAAATTATAGGCTACTTCTTTCCACTCTTACGTGTTTTATCTTCTAACACGCCATATTGTACATCAAATTTTCTTCTTTCATCTACTGTCATAGATTCCAAGACGTTATTGATAAGTAGTTCCAACGCTTCTTTTTGTGTATCACCATAGCCTATAAGAGATAAAGCATTTATTTGGTCACGAATACGTGTATCAATTTTGAGTGTAGTTGGTTTCGGTACGTATTCAGGTTCTGGAACAACTGTTTCCTTTACTACTTCTTTTTTAGCTTCAACAGGTTTTTCAAGTTGATCCATTGTAAAAGTTTGTTTTGGTTGTATATCAGGACCACGACTGATTAACTTCTTCTTTTTATTTTTATTAGATTGAACGAGTGCCATATCTATTCCTCCAATCTAGCTAAAAATTCATCTGTGACATTTTCGTACACTTCTCTTACCTTCTTGTCGTGCATATCTTCATCAGTAATACCTGTTAAATCATAGCGTTTTAAACGTTCCATATTGCGAATAGTCGTTTGGAATATGTTATCAGAACCAAAGATTTCATTCGCTGCTTCAAGAGTCGAAACGTCAACCGGTGCCCCATTTTTGAGTAATACTGGAAGTATACCTAGAACGTCTAGCGTAGGCGCATGGAATGTATCAATCACTTCTGATTGAATGTAACGCAGAAACGCTTCCGCACCTTGTAAGCTACGCTCATGTGTCTGCATAACGATTACACACCAATCAGACGCATATAAAGCCGAGTCAGTGATTAAAGAAATCGTAGGTGGAATATCTACTAAAATGTAATCATAGTTGGCTTTAAGAGGTTCTAACAATTGCGCAAAATATTGAACACGTTCATTATAATCTGTCATTCTTTCCATAAATCGTGGATACAAACTAAAGTCAGCACTAGACGCTAAAAGGTCTAAATTGTCTTTTATTGTAATAATAGCATTTGTTAAATCTTCCGATTGGATTGCTGCCATCATTGTAGTATTAAACACTGTCACTTCATCATCAATATAGTTTTTCGTCTTGATGAATAAGTTTGTAGCATTCCCTTGTGGGTCCATATCAACAAGCAATGTGCGTAGGCCTCTGTCAGAAAGTGTTTTTGCAATCATGGTGCTATTTGTCGTTTTCCCTGTACCGCCTTTAAAGTTACCGCATGTAATTACTTTAGCCATCTGTGTTCCTCCTATTATTCTTTTCTTACATTATAAATGTTTTTACTAAAGTATGCAAAAGAAAAAAGTTTAAATAAAACAAAACGGTATTTAAGTATTAAAGTAGTCAAGTATGCAAGTATTTTAGTATTAAAGTAGGCAAGTATGCAAGTATGCTAAAGAATAAACTTATAATATCAGCGTTTTTCAAGGTATACAAGTATTAAAGTAGTCAAGTATGCAAAAGAAAAAAGGTATGCAAGTATTTTTTCATACTTTCATACTTTCATACAATAATACCGTTTTATGAAACCTATTTAAATCGTTTGCAATCCTTGTTATAGTGTACTCAACAGCGTAATATCAACGTTT
>DATBUC010000019.1:0-4638 GCA_036516515.1 Erysipelothrix sp.
GCGCGTATGATTCATATTCTCCAAATCATTGGTTAGTTCTTTTGTTTTCAAAAATAAGTGCTCGTAATTTTTTACCCACGCAATCAATACGAAAAATACAGATAAAACAATGTCAAATGGATAATGAGGTAGTGAATAATATGATACAACTACGAAACGCCACCAAATCATATGGTGAAACATTGAAACGAGTGAATAAAATAGAGCCCTTCTAGACGTCATATTAATATGCTCTAGTTCTAAAATATTCCAAATCGATATAATTAATACACCTATAAATATCCATAAATATAGTCCATAAACACGTAAAAATAAATCAATTGGTAACAATAGTAGTACTATACTGATCATAAAATAAGTTTTTTCAATTTTATCCAGAAGTGATAAACGATAATTTCTACTATTGTTCTTAACTAACTTCAGTAAAGAAGTTCCTGTCAACATTATTAAAAAAAGCTCTAGTTTTAACTTTTGTTGAGGAGATAAAGTAATATAGTAAAAGATTGCTTTTTCTCCCGTACTTAACATATATAAAAAAGCCAAACTTAAAAAGACTCCTGCAAAATGTAAATAATCCGAATTAATTTTAGCTATAAAAAATAAACTTAAAGAGAAGAGACCTACAATCAACAGTATTGTGCTTGTGAAAATTTCAGAATTTCGATTTAACACTGTCTTGTGTTCAATGTATTCTTGTGGGCCAAGTTTCATACTTCGAACTATACCACCTGCTTGATGAGGAGTATTAACGACTTGAACAACAATTTTAAGTTGATTTTCTCCTTCTTCCTTTTCAAAATTAAAAATACGTGGTGAAAATTCTCTTTGTTTCCCCTCATTTAGTTGGCTGTAAATTAATTCATTTCCAATAAATATATTGCTTAATCCCTTTATATTCCCAGTATATAAAGCTAAATGCATTTCTTCTTCAGGCACGGTGACTTTTAGATAATAGGTCCCCTTATATTCATCTTGATTCTTTGTAAAGTGACGGTTCCAACTTTGAGGGACCTCTATTGTTTGACTCGTTTTAATCTTATCTCTAGTAGGCAGCACCCACTTATCTTTATAAAACAGCCACTCTCCATCTAAATTGATACTATCATTCATTTCGTATTTATAATGAACTTTCCCATTTTTAACAAGTGGCTCATTTGGTTGATAACTCATAAACCAAATTAATCTAAAGCCAGTTAATATAAATAAAAAAAACAAAAAAAGATATTTCCTATTATTTTCCATTCACATAGTCCTCCCTAATAAAGAATACTATAATTAAACTAAAAAAGGACTTAATTGTGGATTTTTTATTATAAGTACATTATAAGCAAAGAAACTGAACGAAAAATGAAACTAAGTTCATTTTTCGTTCAGTTTCTTTATTTTCTTATGTATATTTCATCATACGACTTCTCAAAATCTAATGGAAAAAGAACATTATAGTGTTCCCAATACTTTTGAGTGTTTAAAAGTAAAGCCTTTATCTGAACATATTCTTTCTGTCTGTCTAAATTTACTACCAGTTTCTCTAACAATGATAAATCAGTCAAATAGTCCTCTTCAAATAAAATTAATAATTGATTCAATATATCTTTTGATAATGTCTCAAGATGTAGCGCATCTTTTACCCACTTAATACACTTTGTATGTATTATTTTTCCATATTGTTGTGCCCATCTATATGAAAATCCCTCAAAGTATTTCCCTTTGTACAATGATAATAATTGATGTATCCGTTCCTCATTCGGCGTCAACTCAAGTAGAGATTCAAGCTGTTTAATGTCACTTTGAACTTCAATATTTAAATAATAGATGCCACCTTTATAACCAATGACATCTTTAATTCCAATTGCATTAAACTTTTTTCTCATCTGATATAGTATCGTGTGGAATGACCCATCTGCACTTGTTTGAGACGTCTGTGGAAATAAATCTTCAATAATTTGATCTTTAGTCATTATCTGATTGCTATGATGAAAGAGATAAAAAAATAATTCATATGCTTTTTGATTTTCAAGTAATATCATGTTATTTTTTGAGTCAGTTAAGTTTATATGGCCTAAAGAATGAATTCTTAAATAGTTTTCTTTCTTTATTTCTTCTTTCACAACATCACGCTCCTCTCATTATCACGATTTACTATACTATAAAAGAATGAACGAATCCTGAACAAATAACACCCTAGTTTCACACATGACGAAACTAGGGTGTTTTTGCTATTTATAAGAGGGATAATTATCTAACATTCCCCATTAAGTTTTGAATAGGTTTTCTAATAGTAAAAAGGATTATCCCTGTTAAAACTGCCACAGCACCTACAATCCCAAAATAAGCTGATTCATTTTGTGGTGTAAAGAATCGAGAGATTTGAGCATTGATAGCTTGTGAAGAGGCATCCGCTAACAGCCAAATTGCCAAAGTTTGTGCTTCAAAAGCTTTCGGAGCAAGCTTAGTGGTAACCGAAAGTCCTACTGGAGACAAGCACATCTCACCTAAAATCATAATAAAGAAGCTAAAAATCAGCCATAATGGACTAACTCGTTGATCCGTACCAAACAAAATAGCTGGGAACATTAGTAAAACAAATGATAAACCTGCTAAAACTAATCCCAATGAAAACTTAACAACGGTTGAAGGTTGACGCTTACCAAGTTTTGTCCATAATGTTACAAAGACCGGTGTTAATAAGACAACAAAAACCGGATTTAAAATTTGATACCAACTCGCTGGAACATTAAAACCAAATAATGTTTGTTGCGTACGTTCACTAGCAAATAATGCTAGGATAGATGAACCTTGTTCCTCCAATGACCAAAAAACAATCGCTGATATAAATAGCGGAATATAAGCACGCACCTTGCTTCTTTCTTCTAACGACACGTCTTTAGACCGTAACATTCTCGTAAAATAAAAAACAGGTAGGCCTATCCCTAATACACTAATAAAATTAATAAAGAAATCAATCGTTAGATGACCCGTAACCGCCGCTCCTCCAAAGATAATTGCGACAATAATTAAAGCTACAATGAAAGTTTTAATTACTTTAGGACGTTCTGTTGCCGTAATAGGATTGCTAGGCTGCTTGCCAATTTCTTTTAAGGTATGTTTACCTTGGAAATAATAGACAATTAATCCAACTAACATTCCAATAGCTGCGACAAAAAATCCTAAATGATAGTTAACCGTTTGTCCCAACGTCCCTACAATTATCGGTGCTAGTAAACTTCCAATATTGATTCCCATATAAAAAATAGAGAAACCAGCGTCACGACGCACATCTTCAGGAGCATACAATCCACCAACCATACTTGAAACATTAGATTTTAACATCCCCGTTCCAATAACGATAAATATCATGGAAATAAATAATGCCGCAATTCCAAACGGTGTGGCCAAAACAACATGGCCCAGCATGATAAAGAGCCCGCCTAGAAAAACCGTCTTACGTGAACCAAGTAAGCGATCGGCCATCCATCCTCCAACAATACTCGACATAAATACTAGGGAACCATAAACAGACATAATCGCTACAGAGGTTGCTTTTGGTAAGCCTAGCCCTCCATTCGCAACGGTATCGTACATATAGTACAGTAAAATTGCTCGCATACCATAATAACTAAATCGCTCCCACATTTCTGTAAAGAACAGTGTTGCCAACCCTCTTGGCTGACCAAAAAATGTTTTTTCTTCGGATTTCATAAAAACCACCTTTGTTTTTTGTCAGAAATTGCTTAAATTTTCTGAATTTTTTCTACAAATTATCTTCATCCGAATGAAAATAAAATGCAATTATTAAATTATACTCCCACTTTTTTTATTTTTCAATGGAATATCTTGCATAAATGATAAATAGTAAAAACAAAAACTGTATGATTATACATAAAAAGAGAACCATGCTCTATGTCGCATGGTTCTCTTTTTATCATCAAAACTATTTTTCCATAGGCTTACTAATAAACCACCAGTCACGATATTCAACGTCTTTATTGTCTTTCATCGTTTCACGACGTTCTTGAGCAAGTTCTTCTGTTTTTGCTGGCTCAATCAATACATCAGAACCTAAAATATCGTTGTTTGGCCAATTTTCAGGCATAGCTGTACCGTGTTTATCAGCATATTGCAATGCCTTAACAGTACGGATAATTTCTGGCACACTACGGCCTGCTTCTTGTGGATAGTACATCATTGTACGAAGAATTCCCTTGTCATCGACAATGAAAACGGCACGAACCGTATCTGTTCCTTTTGCTTCATGAATCATTCCTAGTTTATTTGCGACACGACCAAGTGAGTCCGCTATAATCGGGAATGTAATTTCTTGACCCATATGCTCTTTAATCCACTCAGTCCATTTTAAGTGAGATACAACTGAGTCAACAGATAAACCTACAAGCTCCGTATTCATCGCTTTAAATTCTTCATGTGCTGCAGCTAAGCCAACAAATTCAGTTGTACACACTGGTGTAAAGTCGCTTGGATGACTGAATAACACAAACCACTTTCCTTTTAAATCATTTGGTAACGTCATCTCTCCATGAGTTGTTGTCGCTTTCATTTCTGGTAATGGTGCTCCTAAAATTGGTAATCCCATACTGTTTTCCATATACTACGCTCCCTTTCTCATTAGACTAAATAGTA
>DATBUC010000020.1:0-9672 GCA_036516515.1 Erysipelothrix sp.
CTTTATTTTTTTCGTGATCAATCAATTCCAAATTGGTCATACTAGTATAATCCATTTTTAAATATGACTCATTATTCAGGATCACAAGTTCAGAAAGGTGGTTTACAATACTTTTTTGTGTTGCGCTTAAATATGAGATTAAACGATTTAAAGCTAAATTATAGAAACGATCATTGTCTAATGACTCATTGTGCTCACTATGATGATAAGAAACATAAATTGCTGTATTTTCTTGGATTAAATCAATTAACGCTTGGTCTATCATAGGATCGACCACAATTTCTTTCACTTGAAACTGTTGTAAATTTTTAATTACTTCCGCATGATCATTAAGAACGCGTATACCGCGTAGATTACCTGACATTACATCACAAGATACGATCGTAGCATAGACTAAATCAGTCTCGATACTTGCAATTTCTCGTGTCTCATTATCATCCATTTCAAAATAAGTTCCCGGTGTAACAATTTCTACTACTTCCCTTTTAACAATCCCTACAGCCTCTTTTGGATCTTCGACTTGCTCCACTATTGCTACTTTATATCCATTAGACACGAGTTTTTGTATATAAGATTTTGCTGCATGATGTGGCACGCCACACATTGGTACTTTTTCACTTTGACCTGAAGCTCTACCAGTTAAAACAAGATCTAGAACTTTGGATGCAATGATGGCATCTTCAAAAAATAATTCATAAAAATCACCTAAGCGAAAAAACACCAAAGCATCTTCGGTGTTTTCTTTTATTTCCATATATTGTTGCATCATTGGTGTTAATTTTTTAGTCATTTACATCATCCTGTACTTGATTATTTTTAATTCGTTTATTCACTTCATTTTGATAAATATAAGAGGAAGAACCTATAGATAGAATAAAACCTGCTCTTGTTTCAACTATCTTTGTCACACCCTGTCTATGCAGTCCTGCAACATTTAACTTGTCTCTATCAATTAAGGAAGCATGAATTCTTGTAGGCGTATTTGATATTTTTTCTATATTCTCTATGCCACCAAGGCGTTCGATAAAGTCATTGATTTTATCTTCTTTACTACCAATATTTAATAAATCTAAAGCTAATTTGGAATAATACAGTCGCGTCATTACAAAATAGATGAGGAATGTGAATATTCCTACTAAAAGTAAAATAACTATTTTATCAAAGAGCACAGGTTTTCTAGATAAGGTTATCAAATCAATAATATTACCAGGGTTTGCTGATAGTAAAAAACCATTATAGGAGAATCCTAGATATATAGATAAACCACTTAAAATAGCATAAACAAAACTACTCATGAATAAGTGAAATAAATATATTAGAGGACTGGTTACAAGCATCATCAATTCTAGCGGCAATAATATACCTGAAATAATTGATACAATTAAAGTAAGTACTAATACCATAATATTACGATTTCTAAAATCTTTATTAGTATATACAGAATAAATTCCTATTAAATAAGCTGGCATGGCAAATATATTCAAAACATAGTAAGCAGAAGTAAAGCGACCTGCATCACTTGTACCGATAACATTCATACTCTCTGTCAGTTGTGCTGCCCAGATGTTAACATCACCAGAGAAAGTTTTACCAGCTAAGTTCACCCATGAACCACCTAGGGTACCAAACCATATTTCTTGATGAATAATGTTTTCTAAATTAAATAATGTCATGAGACGTTCAAATCCACCGTAAGCAAACATACTCATTGGATTATTAACATCTGATGCTACAAAGCTTAAAAACTTGAATATAAATTCAATAACATGAGGCCAAGCAATACTAAATATCACAGCAACAATAATTGTACCGATAACAGAATAAAATAGCCTCATCGTATCTTTATCAAGATAAGATACGATATTAAATTTCTTAGATCCTTTGGTACTATTAAAGACATAACTAACGACAAAATAAACTAATATAAAACCAATCGATCCTATCCGATAAATAGAAAGATCATTTCCTTTTATTGTCATATCCATAACTCTAAAATAAGCAGAATCTGGCAAATTGGGATTTGCAAGTATCGTTACTATAACAAAGAATACAATATAGGATATTAACCCAATCACTACAATATTTTCTTCATCTTTCTTATGAGATAATAACTTTACAAATGCATAGAGCGGAAAGTATGTTAAAATGATACCACCACTATATAGCAAAATTTCAGAAATCATAAGTATAGTTGGATTATCTAGTTTGAATATAGAAACTATTGAGGGATTTATTAAAAAAGAACCCAATGCAATCAGTAGCGAACTGAACATTAGAGCCTTTAAAGTAAATTGCATTTGTTCATAATAGGTTTGCAAACGTTTCATGTTGACACCTCTCACTTTTCTATTATATTATACACTATTCAAAGGATTCTAAAAAGGAGACAGTATGAATAAATTTATTAACGAATCTAAACGTACTTTCACTCTTGATAAAACTCTGATAGGATTGCTTCTAGCAATGGCGATCATTAGCGTATCCGCTATTTATTTAGCCGGTCCTCTTATAAATACCGCAGATGCACGAGATGTTTTAATCAAGCAAGTTGTTTGGTATGTTATTGGTTTTACAGCTGTATTTATTTTAATAAAATTTGGCACGGATCGGCTTTTTACCATTTCTTATTTACTTTATTGGATATTAATGTTTTTCCTCGCATTATTAGTACTTGCAAGAATGGGTATAATAAACACCCAATTTATTCAACCTATCTCTGGTTCTTATGCGTGGTTTCAAATTCCTAAATTTGGCTCATTTCAGCCAAGTGAATTTATGAAAATAGTACTCGTAATCATATCAGCTGATATTATTCATAAACACAATGAGGAAAAAGAGTCTTATTCTTTCGAAAGCGATTTTCAACTTATATTTAAAATGGCAAAGTATGTTCTTCCTGCCTTAGTTCTTATTGTTTTACAGCCTGATACTGGTATTCCTATTATTATTTTATTTAGTCTTGCTACCATGTTCTTCTTATCAGGTGTAAGAAGAGAATGGTTTATTATTATTTTTACTATCAGTTCAGTTTTATTCTTAGGAATTGTTTTTCTTTATTATAATAATGAGGCCCTTCTTGATAAAATCATTGGTGGAGATTATCGTATCAATCGCTTCTATGGCTGGCTAGACTATGAAAAATATAGTGATACTGATGGCTATCAATTATATCAATCACTACTTTCATACGGTACTGCTGGGCTTTCAGGCCACGATTTAAAATCAGTTGTTGTTTATTATCCTGAAGCTCAAACAGACTTTATATTTGCAGTTATCGCACAAAATTGGGGATTTATAGGGGGAACTCTTGTAATTATTTTAGCGATTGCATTAGATATCAAACTTGTTCTCATTACTTTAAAAAGTTCCTTATCTCGTGAACGTTATCTCATGATGGGAGTCGTTGGAATGATGATGTTCCAGCATTTACAAAACATCGGTATGATTATGGGACTGCTACCAATTACAGGTATTACACTGCCTTTTATTTCATATGGTGGTTCATCACTGCTTTCCTATATGATACCTATCTCTGTAGCACTATTTATGTCTAGTGAAACTGAAAATGAACATAAACATTAAAACAATGAATGAAGCCTTTCAATATGACTAATCTTATTGAAATGGGCAAACTTCATTGTTTTTTTATAGCTTGATATTTCTACAAAATCAATTGTATCCATATGAATATGTAGATGATCATAACATAGGAGTGCATGTTCAAATGTGTCACTTTTTAAAACAATATTGGTTTCTGGATCTAAAATTAATGGTGCACCAAGACTTCTCGCATGACGATGATGAATTCCAGATATTTCAGTCATTTGTAATAAATCAAGTCCAGGGAACATAACTGCACCACCAATTGATCGATTATAAGCTGTAGATCCGTATTGGCCACTAATACACAAACCATTGCCACGAAACTTCTCAAAATATTCATTATCTAACAAAACGTCCATAACTTGAGTTTTCACAATATTCTCGACTCTAATTTCATTTAAAGCATAATATGTTTCGTATGTACCATTTCGGTGACAATTCGCTTGTAAAATTCTTTTTTCCTCATATTCCGGAGTTTTATTTATCAAATCATGTAAGAATATTTCTATTTCATCAACCGTATAATCAGTTGAAAACCCTAATGTTCCAGTATGTATCCCTGTAAAAGCGACTTTATCAATTCTATGTAGCCATTTATGAAAAGCTTTAAGCAATGTACCATCGCCCCCCACATATATAACGAGGTTGGGATCATAATCTGTATGCGTAAAGCCATTGTCAGTAAGCGCTTTCTTGATTTTACTACATATTAATTGAGAATTTGGGTCTCCTCGGTGAACTAAAGTAAATTTGTACATAGCGATACTTTCCTTTCTAATTAAAATAATATATGATATTCATATGGAAAAACAAATAGAAATAGAATTTAAAACCTTATTAGATTTAAATGAATATACTTATTTAGACAAGTATATTTTTAATGATATCAAACCTATTTATCAGGTAAACTATTATTTTGACACAAAAAATAAAGAACTTTTTAAGAAAAAAAGAATGGCCAGAATTAGAAAAATAAATGAAGAATATCTATTTACTCTTAAAACACCTCTAGAAATAGGTGTCCAAGAAAATGAAATCATGCTTGATAAGTTAGACATAATGAACGTACGATTAAATGAACTGTTTCACGAAATTAATATTAAACAAGAAGAATTAGCACAAATCGCTTATAGTGCAACTTCAAGAAAAGAAGTTATTGATAGATATGGAACGTGGTGTCTTGATTATAATAATTTCAGTTCTTCTTTAGACTATGAGTTGGAATATGAATTACATCCACAAGCAGACTATGACGCTGCATATGAGCATTATCTTAGATTTTTAAAGCAAAATAACATTACTTTTAAAAAGGCGAAACCTAAATATATTCGAGCCTTAGAAAGTCAAATTGATTAATTTTACGCTCATACTGTTGAGCGTTTTCTTTTACTAAAAATACGAACGTTAGCTTGTAATTCAATAAAGTTTGTAACTCTCTGATCATACCTAATGCTTCATAGTACTGATTGCGCATTGATGAAATTGGAATATAAATAATATAAGACTTGTCTGATTCTCTTAGATAAGCAAATTTCGAGACTTTCTCAGCTTTTACAGAATATATCATACGTTCTTGTTCTTGAGTCCAAAAAACATGAATATTTCTAAGTGCCTGTCTTACTAAAATGTTATTTTGGATTGTCTGGTACTCTTGTGTCATATGACTTTGATCATTCATAAGTTCAAACCAAGAGTCAATACCGTAACTTTTACCCTTTTCTAATAATCGATACTCTTCTTCATCTTCTAAGTACACAAAAGATTCTAAGTTTTTATTGAGCGGTTTTGTGAATTCTCCCATATATATTGGCGTTTTGAAAAAGAAAACTTGTTCAAGATAGATTGATTGAATCCGTTCAGGCAAAACATCATCATTCATTTTTAAAACTGTATCAATGAAGCTCTGTTTATTTCTATAACCTGTCAACTGTTCATAATCTTTCCATGTTCTTTCGACACTGAGTGTACGTATTTCTTGGAATACACCAAAGCCAATAATTCCTTTTTCTTTGCTAAATGGGTGAACGCTACGCTTATCGACAAAAAACAACAAATCTCCTACTTCAAATTTATCGAAATTTCTAACTCCGATTCTCCAAAAATTTACATTTCTATTCCCAGAACTTCTATGATATTCAAGCATTCTTTCATCCGTTAAATATGCAATTGAACTCATAAAATCATCCTCTCTTGTTAGATTCTATTTCTTCCTTCAAACGCCTTGATTAAAGTCATTTCATCTGCGTAATCTAGATGACCCCCTATCGGCAAACCAAATGCCAGTCGTGTGACATTAATATTATCGGGTATTTTTTTTGATAAATAAAGCGCAGTCATCTCCCCTTCTACAGTGGCATTTAAGGCAAGTATGACCTCATTTGTATCGTCATTAAGTCTATTTAATAACGAGGAAACATTGATATCTTCTGGCATTATTCCTTTTTTGCTGGAAATCAAGCCATCAAGTATATGATAAACACCATTATAGCTTTGTGACTTTTCAATCGTAAAGGCTTCTTTACTACTTGAAACAACACAAATTGTATTTTGATCGCGATTTTCACTTGAACAAATATCACAAATTTTCTTATCTGTTAAATTATGACAAATATCACATGTACTTAATTTTTCAATTGAATCAATCATTGCTTCTGATAATTCTTTGACAGACTCATAATCTTGTTCTATGAGAAATAAAGCGTAACGTTCAGCTGTTTTTTCACCGACTCCAGGTAAAATTTTTAATTTCTCGATCAGTAACTCTAAATATTTCGGATACATAACTTACCTCTATTCTATCTTTAATTTTTCTCCAAATAATGCAGTTGCTCTTATCATAACCTCATCTTCATTTTCTTCTTCATTCTCGTTGTAAACTATATTTATGCCTTCGGGAAGATCATTGGCTTTGTGAAGACTTATAAAGTTTTGAACACCTTCTTTAAACTTTTTTTGAGTTGTTGCAAAAACATACCTTTTTATACCTGTTAAGTGCTCAAAGAAGTCTCTCAATTCTTTATTTCCTAGTTTATTCAAACTTTCATAAGCTTTATAATCTTCATCAAAACTAAGTACAATAAAAGAGTTGGAACTTAAGACAAGGTCTGCTTCACTCACAAGCCGATAACTTCTTGCCCACCTAATATCGCTCATATGAATATCAAACGCATCGATTGCTTTTTGATCATCTTCTCTCTGTTTTTTATTCGCAGAAACCATAAATGATACGAGCTTAAGTCCTTCTAATATTTGATAAACTATTTTCTTATTATTTCTTTCTGAGCTAGATCCCGATGTTTCACGTGGAACATTGCGTTTAGATTTATCTTCTGCATGATTCTCCTTAGCTTTAATATGTTCTTTTATTTTTGGAGGCACAAGTTTATCAACAGGCTCATGATAGTTGGTATGATCTTCAATGTTAGTTATTTGTTCATCTATACCCTCTTTAGCGCTTATTATTTCCTTACTTTTCTCTTTAGATAGTACATCGAATATTTGTAGCATCATGAGGTCGAAATAAGAAGATTGATTTTGAGTGAATTTCATTTTTTGAACATATTCAAGTATCACATTAATTAATTGATATCTTTTATCAATAGCGACTGTACGACTTAAATACTCAATGAAATCCCGATTTCCATAGGATCCAATATGAGTTAGTTTTGTCTTTTCTAAAACAATACTATCTTTAAGAGATTCTGCAAAACTAACAGATAAAAGATCTAGGTTATGTGATTTATCTTTTACAATATCCAGATTATGTGCATATTCATCCATTTTGTCATCTATAGCACTTTGGAATAAATTAATTTGCTCTTCACTCGATAACAATCCGGTAATTTCGTAAACATCATTAAGTAAGATCATATTATCCGAGTATACAATTGCTTGCTCCAAAATTGTAAGTGCATTCCTTAAGCCTCCACCGGATACTTTGGCAATTGCTGAGGAAACTCCCGATTCTGCTTTGATATCTTCATTAGTGAGTATGTAATCTAATCTTCTTTCTATTTCGCTATCTGCTATATGTGTGAAATCAAATCTTTGACATCTGGAAATTATCGTTGGTAATACCTTATGTATTTCAGTAGTAGCTAAAACAAATATTACATGCGCAGGCGGTTCTTCAAGTGTTTTTAGGAGTGCATTGAATGCACCTTGAGATAACATATGAACTTCATCTATAATATATATTTTGTAACGACCCAAAATAGGCGTGTATTTAACTCTATCAATAAGCTTTCTAATTTCTTCGACACCATTATTACTTGCAGCATCAATTTCAATAATATCAGGATGTGTTCCTTGCTTACTTTCGTTACAGTTATCGCATTGGCCACATACATCGCCACTTAGAGACTCGCAATTAACTGCTTGAGCTAATAATTTAGCCATACTTGTTTTACCTGTACCACGTGGTCCTGTAAATAAATAAGCATGTCCAATTTTTTCTTTAATGATACTTTTTTTAATTACTTCAACTACTATTTTTTGACCGACCATGTCTTTAAAATTTTTAGGTCTGTATTTTCTATATAACGATTGATATCCCATGTTATCACCTTTCTTAATTATACCATGTTCTAACTGATTGTAATTTATCTTTTCATAACCTATAATGTCACTAGGTGATATATATGCATCAAGACAAAGATAAAAAGAAAAGAAATATCTTAGGCTCTTTTGGGACCCTACTAATTGTGATTGGTATTAGTATGATTGTATGGTCATATACTTCTACTTATCTAGAAAAACGTTCAATTGATAAAGAAATGCAAGCATTTTTTGATGCTCCAATGCTTACAGACGACGATGATTTTGTTATGCCTGAGGAAGCTCATGAAAACGACCTGTGGCGCTTAGAAATCGATGTCCTTGATATAGACCATCCCGTGATACAATCGAGCAACTGGGACTATTTAAATCGCTATTTAGTGGCTTGGGATCATTCTCCTGTTCCACCTAATAATGGTAATTTTTCTATAGCCGGACATAACGGACGCTGTGCTTCTTGTGTTTTTAGAAATTTCGATAAATTAAAAATTGGTGATCAAGTTAAAATTTCAGATAAGGAGCATACGTACGTTTATGATATAACCGATATTTTTGAAGTTATTTATACCGATGTATCAGTGCTTGAAGATACCCCTGATAAACCTACATTAACGTTAGTAACCTGTACTAAGCAAATAACCTATGATGAATATCGTACTATTGTCAAAGCTGAGCTTGTAGAAACGATATCAAAAAATTAAATACTTTTCTTAGACTTCCTTGTGAAGTCTTTTTTTTTATAAATATCAACGTCACAAGTTCATGAAAAAAAGCACCATTTGAAATTATTAACGGTGCTTTAATTTATTTATTAAATACTACTTGATGCTTTTCTTCATCTTAACATGTTCAATGCCTGCATCAATATATGTGGTCCCTTCTTCCCGGTAGCCATTCTTTTTGTAAAATTCTAACGCATGTAACTGAGCTGACAAAAGTACAGTATCAAATCCTCTTGATTTTGCTTGTCTTTCAGCGTAATCAAGTAATCTTTTACCAATATTTTTATTTCTTTCACTTTTCTTCACTGCTAGTCTTCCTAATTTTATCGTCTTATGGTTAGTATCATAAATTAACCTCATGGTTCCAATGACCTCGTTATTATTACGTGCAGCAATATGTTCCACGTGGAACAAGTCAGTCTTATCATAGGCATCAAATTCATTCTCATGGCTTACACCTTGTTCTTCTACAAAAACTTCTCTTCGCAGATTGAAGTAAGCAGATAAATCTGAAAATTTCAATTTGGATACCTTAATCATATTAGATCTTTTGTTCTCAAAATATTTTTTCAAAATATTACTTGCTTCAACTTCTAATACATTAGGTATAACTTCAATATTAAACAAAGATGAAATTGACGTATTACTCATTAAATAGCCGCCTTTTTTATCAGAACAGCCATATACAACACGTTTAATCCTTGATTCTTTTATTGCCCCTGAGCACATTAAACATGGCTCCATAGTGACATACAAGGTACATCCTGATAAGTTCCAAGTATCTAATACA
>DATBUC010000021.1:0-6254 GCA_036516515.1 Erysipelothrix sp.
TGCATCATTGGATGAGATCAAAGAGAACGATTACAACCTGAATATTCCTCGCTATGTTGATACATTCGAAGAAGAGGAAGAAATCGACTTAGAAGCCGTGCGCCAAGAACGCGTTGCTCTAAAAACTGAACTAGAAGCCCTCGAAGTTGAAATGGCGAAATACTTGAAGGAGTTGGGTTATGGTGCCTAATGGTTGGGTAAATACTACAATAGGGAAGCTTGGCTCTGATAAAAAGCCTGCTGTTAAAGCAGGCCCATTTGGCTCAGCACTCAAAAAAGAATTTTATACTGAAAGTGGTTATAAAATATATGGGCAAGAACAAGTTATATCAAATGATCCTTTTTATGGTAATTATTATATTGATGAAAACAAATTCAATTCCCTAAAAAGCTGTGCAGTATCACCTGGAGATATCCTACTAAGTCTAGTTGGCACGATAGGCAAAGTACTTTTATTACCTGAAAATTGTGAAAAAGGGATTATTAACCCGCGCCTATTACGATTATCATTAGATTCAAAAATTGTATTCAATTTATTCTTTAAATATTTTTTGGAATTTGATCAAACAGCGAAAAAGTTACATAGAAAAGCACAAGGAGGAACAATGGGAGTGATTAATGCAGAAAGCATTAAATCATTACCAATCCTTCTACCCCCTATCCAAGAACAGCAAAAAATTGCCGAAATCCTTTCAACATGGGATAAGGCAATTGCAAATACTGAAAACCTCATTGCAAATAGTGAAATGCAAAAGAAAGCATTAATGCAACAGCTTTTGACAGGCAAAAAACGCTTATTGGATGAGAATGGCGTTAGGTTTAGTGAGGAGTGGGAGAAGATAGCTTTAAAACATTTATGTAGCATCCAAACAGGCAAAAAGGATGCAAATGAAGGGGCAGAAAAAGGAATTTATCCCTTTTTTACATGTGCACAAAAACATATTTATAGTAATAATTATTCTTTTGACTGCGAAGCAATCTTGATTGCTGGCAATGGCGTAATAGGGACTACTCATTATTACATAGGAAAATTTGAAGCATACCAAAGAACATATGTTTTAAATAATTTTAACTCAATATGCCTTCCTACTTTTTTACTTCAATTTATTAATTATTGGTTTCCAATTGATATTAATCGTGAACAACAAAAAGGAGCAATGCCATATATTAAAATTGGCTTATTACAAAATTTCAAAGTCAACATTCCACCATTAGTCGAACAGAAAAAAATAATGGCTGTGCTATCCAATGCCGATCGTGAGATTGAGCTATTACAAGCAAAGCTTGAGCATTTAAAGCAAGAGAAAAAAGCACTGATGCAACAGTTATTAACTGGGAAGCGTCGTGTGGTAATTAATTAAATAATGATCCAAGGGGGGATTATGGCACATACAAATAATGATGAAGATATCCAAGTTTTATCTTCTCAAGTTCATGATAATTATGAACCTAAAAAAATAACAGACAACGATGATGATAAAGATGCAAAAACCAAGACTCAACAATTTATCAATCAAATTCTTGATGCTGAAAACCTATTAGTTTTAGCTGGATCTGGTACATCATTAACTTTTAATTCGTCCACCCCAAAAGTTGCTCCTAGCATGGGAGATCTTTGGAAGGCTTGTGAAGCATTATCCAATTTCCAAGATGTATTAAAAAGTGTCAAGTATTCTGTTGTTGCAGGAACATGGGACGATGGATCCCCTAAAGAAGATATAGAGCTTTTATTATCTCTATGTGATGCATATATTCCATTAAATAACTTATCACATACTAGACAAAAAAAAGTACATCAATTTTTAAATAAAGCTAAAGAAACCATCCTACAAAAAACAAATTTTGTTGACCAAGTACCTACAGAATCATGGGATGCTCACAATAATTTCATTCGCACTTTAGGTCGTCGCTCTCCCAAACAACAACGACTTAAATTATTCACAACCAACTATGATTTAGCATTTGAAAAAGCAGCTTCTAATACAGGGCTGATTGTAATTGATGGATTTGAATTTTCAAATCCTGCTAATTTTAATCCTGCTTGGTTTCAATACGATATTGTTAATCGTACCCAAAACAATGCCTATTTATCTAATGTATTTCAGCTTTATAAATTACATGGCTCTGTAGATTGGAATAAATCTAATTCTATCGTCCAAAAAATTAATATACAGAATGGATCACTTCCCCAAGATCCTGTTTTTATTTATCCAAGTAGCTCAAAATACCAAGTATCTTATGATTCACCTTATTTAGACATGATCTCTGCGTTTTTGGAATCAGTTCAAAAACCTAAAACTGCACTCATCTGTATTGGCTTTGGATTTAATGATAAACACCTAAATAATGCAATTACTATGGCATTACGAACCAATCCAGAGTTGATGTTATTGATCGTCACTATGGATCCATTCAATCCAAAAGGTTCATTCTCTGCAGATATTAGAGAAAAATTGACTCGTGCAATTACTGCTGGAGATTCAAGAATTATGATCATTGACAGCAAATTTGATAATTTCAGTCTGAAAATGCTGCCTAATAGACACACACAAAGCCCAGAAGAAAAACTTCTAGCTAGCTTTTCTCAAATTTTGGAAGGATCTAAATAGTGATGCAAGTATCTTGGTTTTCACCACATGAATCGAATAGAAGAGTTGGCAGCATTATCAATGTATCAGCTACTGAGGCTTTGATAAATTTAACAAAAGCTGGCAGCAGTGAGCAAAACTGGATAATGGGCACTAAGCTTCCAATTGGTGAAGTAAATGAGTTCGTATTCATCGATTGTGGCCAAACTACTATTTTGGCGAAAGTCATTAAAGTTTGGTTAGAAAATGGAGAAAGATTAACAGTAGACCAACTTTCTGATATAACTCCTTCAAATAATCCAATCGCTTTAATTCAACTATTAGTCAGCGTAGATGTCGAAAACGGAAGTAACCATAAAGGGATTCAACAATATCCCAAGTTAGGTGCTCAAGTATATGCCGCACACCCAAAATTAGTGAGCCTACTTGCTGAAGGTATAATTGATGGAACAACTTTAAATCTTCCAATTGCAGAAATGCCTCATGATTCTTCCGTGACAATTGGTGTTACACCTGAAAAACTATTTGCTCGTCATTGTGCTATCTTGGGATCAACAGGTGGCGGTAAAAGCTATACGATAGCCAATCTAATTGAAAATGTTCATAGGGCTGGTGGAAAAGTCTTATTGCTAGATGCTACAGGAGAATATTCCAAATTACCTTGTGATAGTTATTATGTTGGAGATCACAATAATGCGACACCCAAAAATCAAGTAACCTACCCTCACTGGATGTTTACTGATTCTGATATTCGTGCTTTATTACGCCCATCAGCGCAAAGCCAAGCTCCTAAATTACAAGCTGCAATAAAAAGCTTAAAAATAATGACCCAAAACTTATTAACTCCTTTCAATGGGATTTCTCCTAATCCTAAAGGGGTCTTTCCAAAAGCAGGTCAAGGAAAAGCAGGATTTGAGAGTGCTTTAATTCAAATAGCTCCTAACGAGCATAATATGAATTGGGTTTTCAATAATCTTGGAGATCAAATCATAGAAGAATGCGTATGGCCAAACGGAGGAAATGCAACAAACCCTAATATTTTAATTTGGGGTAATAGGGCTGAACAAGATGTTGGTAATTGCCTAAATCTGATATCAAGAGTACAAGCCATGTCTCATAATCCTCATCTTAAATGGATGATTGATTGTGATAATACCTTAAAAACAATACCTGATTTACTCTCAGAATTTATTACCACAAAGGATAATGGAATTTTACGATTAGATTTATCAGCCATTCCTTTTGAAGCAAATTCTAGAGAATTATTAGTCAATGCCATTGGTAGAAAATTATTAGAATTCGCTCGAACGGATAAAATCACCCATGATCAACCATTATTGGTATTTATCGATGAAGCGCATCAATTCTTAAATAAAAAAATTGGTGATGACCAACAAGGCGTATTTAAATTAGATGCTTTTGGTGACATTGCAAAAGAAGGTAGAAAATATGGTCTAAATGTTGTGATAGCAACCCAACGCCCTAGAGATATACCTGAAGATGTTTTAAGCCAAATCGGGACTTTAATTGTCCATCGTCTAACAAACGACAAAGATCAGGAAATTGTAAAAAAAGCTGTTGGCTCTATAGACCATAGATCTGCATCATTCCTTCCTGTTTTAGGCCAAGGAGAAGCTTTACTTCTCGGAGTAGACTTCCCTTTTCCTATGACTGTTAAAATTAAAAAACCAACCAATGAGCCTTATTCAAATAGCGCTAATTTTTCAAAATCTTGGGGAAGTCAAAAAAAGGAAAATATATAAATGTCTAAAGAGCTATCTACATACAAATTTAAAGGCGAGAATGGCCGTGATGAATTCAAGCGCGAGCCTATTGCTGAGAAAATTATTACACTTTTAATGAGCAGTATTGATTTATCACCAATGATTATTGATGGTGATTGGGGCACTGGTAAAAGTGAATTTTGTCATAAGCTAATCAATAAATTCAAAGATGAGCATTCAGATGATGGCCAAATCATCTATATTGATGCATTTAAGGCTGATCATGCAGATAACCCATTGATGACGATATTAGCAGAAATTATGGAATTATTACCTGAAGTAGACAAACCTACTTTCATAAAAAAAGTATTACCTTTTCTGCGATATACCATAAAAACAGCAGCTAAAGCTGGCGTAAGTCACATATTAAAAGAAAATGCAGATGATATTGCGGATGAATTCGAAGCAAGTATTCAAGACGCAGCCAATACTGCTATTGATGCTACAGTTACATCGCTTTTGAAAGACCATGCAGAAGCTGAGCAGAATCTTAAAACCCTGCAATCACTATTGGAAGAACTAGCAAAAGATAAACCTATCATCATCTTTATTGATGAGTTAGATCGTTGTCGCCCTGATTTTTCAGTACACATGCTCGAAGTCATCAAACATACTTTTAACGTTAAAAACGTTAAATTTATATTAGTAACAAATACAACTCAACTCAAAGCAGCAATTAATCATGCTTATGGTTCATCGATTAATGCATCACGTTATTTGGATAAGTTTATTAAGTTTACGATTGCCCTACCAGATAAATTTGATGTTCATTATAATGAAGCTCAAATCACATCTGTTGAACACTTCAATAACTTATTATCCAAAAGCTCAATTTTACAAGGAACTACTTTAGTAAAAGTGAACAACGGCTATCCATCTCCTGCTATATATATAGCTCACAAATTAATAGAAACAAAAAAACTATCATTACGAGAAGTCGAAACATTCACTAGATATATTGAAGTCTTAACTTCCTTAGATAGCAATATGGCAAACATTAATCATGGTTACTTAGCTTTGTATATAACAGCTATATATATAAATTGTTTTGAAACGGAATTATCTCAAGATATTTATAGCCAAAAGGTTGATGCAAATAAAATTTACTCAATATTCTCAATAAACCCTACTGAAGATATACAAGACTCTTGGCCCAATTTTTTTGTCGTACTATTAGCAAGTCATGCACAAATAAATGCACAACATGCGATCGATTATATTGAACAATATGAACAGAATGATAAAAATGGGTATAACCAATCCATAGTTCGAACCATATTTAATACTCCATATGACTTTTATGGAAGATCATATTTTGCCCCAATTCTAGAAGTATTAAACACATTACAATTGAGTAAATAGTCATAACTTATGAATAACATAATTCTCTACACCACTGATGATGGTAAATCTAAATTAGAATTACATGAAGTTGATGGGCAAATATGGCTAACTCAACTTGAAATAGCAGAGTTATATCAATCAACTAAGCAGAATATTAGCCTTCATGTGCAAAATATTTTAGAAGAAGGTGAATTATTGGCTGAGGCAACTGTCAAGGATAACTTGACAGTTCAAACTGAAGGTACGCGTCAAGTTAAGCGCACAATTCAGCTCTATTCTTTGCCTATGATCATTGCCATTGGCTATCGCGTGCGTTCAACGCGCGGTACGCAGTTCCGCAAATGGGCAACGAGCACATTGCAAGAATACCTCACAAAAGGCTTTGTGATGGATGATGAACGCTTGAAGAATCCTGTTGTGGCACATTCTGCACCTGCTGATCACTTTGATGAGTTACTCGAGCGCATTCGTGATATTCGTGCGAGTGAGCGCCGAGTTTATTTGCGTGTGCGTGAAATCTTCGCAATGGCGGCAGATT
>DATBUC010000022.1:0-4830 GCA_036516515.1 Erysipelothrix sp.
AACTCTGACGAGTTATCTTTATTTATTGTTTTTGTTTATTTAAGAAATTGACATTTCCTGTTCAGTTTTCAAAGAACTTCTCTTGCGACCCGTTCCCGGTGACGCTTGATTATAATACCAAGCATTATGCTTATTGTCAACACTATTTTAACTTTATTTTTAATTAAGTTTTTAATCGAGGCACTTCTTGGTATTGCCTAGTTATCTTAGCAAATTAATCTATAAAAAGAAAGCTTTATTTAATAAAAAAAGGATCTTTATTTTTATTAAATAAAGATCCTTCAATTAAATGAATTAAAACAAAATCATTGATAATACAAACATAAATACTGTACCTGCTATCATCGGTACCGATGTACGTTTCACGATATCAAATGGTTCTTCTTTGGTTGTACCAGCTACAATAATAACAACTGCAGAAACTGGGGAAACAGCTCTTAATAGATTTCCTGCTAAGCCCATAGGTACAGTAACAGCGAAAGGACTAATTCCCGCTGCATCAGCTAAAGGAACCATCAATGGTACCATTGCATAGAATAATGCCATACCACTTCCACTAAGTAACACAATAACTGCAGTAAAGAGAACTAGGATTAATGGCAACACAAAACCTGATGCTTGTGTCGTCTGCATTGTTGTTTGTAGTTGACTAATTAAACCGATTGCTTTTAATCCGTTAACAAATGTTGATGCCGCCACGAGTAGTACGACAATTCCCATTGCATTGCCCATTCCTGTAAAGAATTTTTCTGTTGAATCAAGCACTGCTTTACCGTCTTTCTTACGGATGAGTTCACATGCAATCGCAATGATAAATGACATGATTGATACGACTTCTACTGATAAATTTAAATTTGAACCTGTAATCGCATTAATAGCAAATACGATTAAAAGAATAATAATTGGTAATAAAGGTAAGATTGTGTAAACAAATTTATATAAACCGCTTCCTTCAATCACTTTTGGTGCTTCGACTTGAATATCTACATTGCCATCATTTTTTGCAATCATTTTCTTATCACAATATTTTTGCCAGAAAGTGTGTACAAGGGCCATTACAAGTAATGTTGGTACTGAAACAATCGCATGATGTTTGAAAACATACTCTGCGACAGGCATACCAAGTTCAGCAGCGATCGCAACGTTATCTGCACCTAGGGGTGTTGGCATAACTGTGGCTGTTGTCGCGATAATTGCAGCAGCTGTTAGTGTCGACATGCCAGACTCTTTTAATACTGGGTATAATGTTGCAAGTAAAATAATTGATAAGTTAGATGCACTTGGAATAACAAGTGAAAGTAAATTACCAAGTAAAAAGACGATAGGAACTAAGACATAAGGTGATTTAATTCCCTTTAGTGGCTTCGTCAATGAATTAACTGTAACCTCATTGGCTCCAATTGCGCTCATATAGGCAGTATATCCACCCAGCACTAATATAACAAAACCTGATGTAGGTAAGGTCTTTTTAAACTGCTCTATAATCGCTAAAAGAGGATCTACTAGAATATGTACGGGTTCTTCAATAACTGTATTACCCATAAGAATTGCAACCATCATGAGTAAAATTCCTACAGCGAATAATGTAATTTTAATATCTAATTTTTTTAATAACATATATACAACAATGGCAACAGCAATAAGTCCTGCTCCATACATTACAAATGGATTCATATTTTCTTTCTCCTTTTAATTAGTTTTTAGTATTACAATTTTGAATGGCTTCTAAAAACCAAGCTTTAAACATATCAGCATCTACATCTAACGTAACCTTTGCATTAGGCGGCATATTACAATAGCCTTTGAGATCAACAACTGTTGCTCCAGATGTATATTCACCTTTAGTCTCAATGCCGACAAAAGTCTCAACAACTTCAAACATTTCTGGTTTTAATAAATAAGCAATTGCACAACTATCATACATTTTTAATCCGGTTTTGAAACTTCCCCCACGGTATGTTTTAAATAAATGATAGAACATATTCCCAACTTTGTTCATATCTTTGATAACTTCTGAATCTTCGGGATAGACAAGTGCTTTTAATCCAACATCAAGACCTGCCATAACAATATTCATACCGCTCTCAAATACAATTTTCGCAGCCTCAGGATCCACCTTAATATTAAACTCTGAGTATACGCCTGCATTACCGCGACCAACGCTTCCACCCATTAAAACAACTTCATCTATATTATCCATCACTTCTGGATACTGTCTTATAAGCATCGCAATATTTGTTAATGGACCAATAGGTACTAATGTAATTTTTTCATCACTATTCATAATCACATTGTACATCGCTTCAACTGCAGATTCGTCAAGTAACAAACTATGGTCTTCCTCAGGAAAGTCATAGCCGTCCATCCCAGTTTTTCCATGAACACCACTCGCATCAATCGGTTCTTGAATTAAGGGACGGGCAGCGCCTATTGCAACTGGAACACGTTTTTCGTAAAAAGGAAGTAGCTTCAATGTATTTTTAGTAACTTTCTCAATACTTACATTACCCGCTACTGTCGTAATTAATTGAACATCTAATTCTTCAGAAAATAAGGCTAAGGCCAATGCGACAGCATCATCTATTCCTGGATCGGTATCAATAATAATTTTTCTTTTATTCATCATATCCTCCTTGAGTCATAAATTTAACTAATTCATCATATGTGGGCAAAGCTTCTTGTGCTCCTTTTTTTGTACAGGCTAAGGCACCCGCAGCACTGGAAAATGTTAACGTTTTTTCAATACCCCAACCATTGCTAAGGCCATACATCATCGTACCAATGTAAGCATCTCCAGCACCAGTTGTATCGATTACTTCAACTGGGTAAGACTTTATTTCTAAAATAATATCCTTAGAAATATAAATGCTGCCCTTCCCACCCAATGTAAATACAATATTCTTAACGCCTCGTTCAAGTAAAATCGATGCCGCCTTCTTGCAATCGTTAATGGTGGTTGGGAAAATACCTGTTAAAATTTCTGACTCGGACTGATTTACAATAAGATAATCTATCAAATTATAGAATTTTAAATCAACCGCAACAGCAGGAGCTGGATTAACAACAGTAACCATATTTTTTTCTTTTGCAATGACAAGACCTTCGTAAATAAATTCTAAAGGCATTTCAAATTGCGTCAAGAAAAATTGTTGATCGGCATTTTTTAAAGCAGCACTTATCATATCAGTATTTATATCACCATTAGCTCCTTGATTAATGATAATACGGTTATCATTATCAGTTTTGATAATGATAGCCTTACCTGTACTTTCACATTGACTTCTCTTAACAAACTTAGTATTTACACCTAAACTTTCGAGTCCTTTTACTGCAAGATCACCATGAAAGTCATTTCCTACGCTTCCAATAAGATTCGTATCACAACCTAATTTTGCACAGGCAGCGGCTTGATTACCACCTTTTCCACCAATCGCTTCAAAGTAATCATAACCTGCAATTGTTTCTCCTTGTTCAGGCATGCGATCTGATGCAATCATCAGATCAAAATTTATACTTCCTAAAACATAAACACTATCTCTCATAAAATAAAACCATCCCACTTCCTAACACATCTGTTGGTCTGGTAATAAAACCATATTGAGAATAAAATGACTCATTCCCAGGTGTAGACATCAGGCCAACATAAGCGCCATCACATGCATGTTCTTCCAAATAATTAAAAATTGCATCCATCATCAAGCTACCGCACCCTTGATTTTGATATTTCGGATGTACAATGACATCCTTGAGAAAGAAGACAATTCTTCCATCGCCAACAAGACGTGCAATTGCAACAGCTTGATCTTCATGGTAGACCACTACATCATACAAATCATTTGCTAAGGCAACACGAACATCATCGAGTTCATATGACTTAAAGCCAGCGGCATGATGCATTAATTCATATATCTCAGCTGTTAGCATGTTTTCTTTAACTATAAATTTAGATTTTGTCATGGTAAAGCGGTTTACCTCCTTTGCGATATTAGTTTACACAAACTTGAAACCGCTGTCAACCCTAATGATAAACCGTTTAACCTATTTTAATAAAAAAAAGCACTTATTTTATATAAGTGCTTATATAATTAGCTCAGGTATAAGAATCGTCGTCTTAGAAAAAGAAGGATCCTCAATTTGCTGAAGCAGTTGTTTACAAGCGGCTTCAGCTAACAAATAGATATCCTGAGAAACTGAAGTTAAGGTAATACCAAACATTTCTGATTGTTTTAAATTATCATATCCTACGATCTTTAAATCATCCCGACTAATTTGTGCTTCTCGCATAGCCTTTAACAAACCGTAAGCCATCAAATCATTACATGAAAAAACGCCATCAACATCATTTCGTCGTAGTACTTCTTTTCCGAAATTATAGCCTGTTTCATAACGATAATCCCCTTCATATCTATTTTCTTCTAAAATAGGTAGATTTGCTTCACGTAGCGCCCTTAAATGTCCTTCATAACGCTGTCTTCCACTATAACTCAATAAGGATCCAGTAAAACAAACAATATTAGTACAGCCTTGATTTATGAGATGCTTTGTCGCTATATAACCACCATATTCATTATCATAAGCAACTTGATTAGTAAAAACATCTTCAAAAATTCTATCAACCAAAACATATGGTTTCTTGATAGATTTTAAATCAGCATTAATATCAGCACTCATTCCATATGATTCTAAAGAAGGAACGATGATTAACCCATCGACTTGTCTTCCAAGCAAATCTCTAATTAATGATTGATCATTTTCGAATTTGTCATCACTATTGACCAACAATACTAAATAACCATTTTTTCTTAACATATCTTCTATGTGCTTAGAAAA
>DATBUC010000023.1:0-1550 GCA_036516515.1 Erysipelothrix sp.
TCCTTAATCACCAATGGCGTGTATTTATTAGAGCATCAACCAAATTTATCCATGTTTGATATGTTAGGTGTTAGCATTGATTCATTAGATCAAGTGACAAACCGTCGTATCGGGCGCAGAAATCGTCAGAATGAAGTGCTCTATCAATATAGCTCTGTGATTATTGATGTCGGTGCTGAACAGGATTTTAATGAAATTGAATTTAAAATGATGAATGTTCAACAGCCCCTAATTAATCGTTTCAAAATAGATAAACCCTAATTTTTTAATTAGGGTTTTGTATCATGCTTATCGGCGCTGTAGCTCTAAAAGGACTCGATCTGCTTCAAGTTCTGCAGCTGTTTTTTCATGGGTATGCTTGTTGAACATTATGAAAATAATAAAAGCAATGACAATGATTGTGAGCAGTGCAATGAGTAATATCCAAAGCTTTTTTGTCATATTATAGTTCCTTCCAGTTATTTGTTTTAATGTTATAGAGACATTGTAGATTACTACAGTATTCAGTTGCTGGTATGGATGTGCCTAAAACACGATTAAAAAAACCGGAGTCATTTTGGATTTTAATTTTTTTACCCATAGCTTCTTTGACCAGTAATGCATTTTGATGCGCTTTGATATATCCATCAATGGCTATATTTAGAGTTGGAAGTTCAGTGCTGATATTCCATCGTCCTTGTTCAATGGCTTGCTGCTGTTCCATAGGTAAATGTTTAAACCAATCATTATATGCCTCACCTTTTTTCCAGGCAGGATAATAAGCTGCAAATTTGCGCATAGCAATGGCATGATTGAGAAAATTTGCTTCAGGTGTACAGGCAAGACGGTCTAAACTTTTTGTAGATGAAAGTTCAAATTTCTCATACAGTACATTAGGAATGGACAGGTAATTTTCGTTTGAGACTACATGACAGAAATCTTGTATTAAATTATTTTGTTGAGTTGCTAAATCGAGTGTAATCGCTTTAAAGTCATTAAATGTTTGGGTATATTCATTCTTAAATGATGAGATATCTTGAAATTGTATGCCGTAGGCTAATTTTAAAAAATCTGGTAATCCGCGTTTGAATGATTGGCCATTGAAAGGTTTGTAAATGAGGGCATAAATGTATCCGTTATCATCTGCAATCAGCACAGTGGCACGATTAGTATCATCTCCATTTGTCATAGATTCATAAATCATCGCTAATTTAACGGCTTTCTTATGATTAAAATTAATCATACGAATGACTGTACCATTGGGTAATTGAGTTAATATATTTTCAATAACATCACTATTTTTACCATCTTGTAAAAATTGTAATGTGATGGAATCGCGTTGATTGAATACGATTTCGAGAATATTAGGCTGCCACATGCCCTCCGTATTGACAGATAATGTGTTTAAATTAGGAGTGATATAATCAAACCGATAAGGTTTAATCTGTAAGTTTTTAATGGATGATTGAGGTATTTCCTCATAAGATAATTCACTGATATTCACATGTGATGGGAATTTATCGGGTGAACCATATAAATTATTATGAATCTTTTTAAAACCTTCTAGTGCA
>DATBUC010000024.1:0-19629 GCA_036516515.1 Erysipelothrix sp.
CACACTACATTGGCGCATTCCTTCTGTAACACGCGCCAAGGCTTCCTTGTTTTCTATCTCATTTAAAACTTCTACTTGATTTTCATATACTACATTTTGGGTACTGCGATTACTTGCACTTTGCACAAGTCTTGGTTTTAAACGATAACCACCATTCGCTAGCGTCGAAACATACTGATTCAACATCATTGCGTTGTAGTTGTCAAATTGCCCAACCGCAAACTCTAATAAAGCTCCTGAATTATGAACATCACCTTTATAACCCAAAGCCTCTCTTGGGAAGTCTATTTGCGTTGGAACACCCAAGCCGAATTTACTATAATAATTCCGCATTAAATCATAAGTTGCTGGAGCATCATTAAAAACTAAGGGGCCATTAGGAATATAGCTTGACCCACCCAAACGAATGGCTATATGGAACATATAAATATTACTTGATAACTTTAAAGAGCTGACATCATCAACCGGACCAAGATTCATAAAAGAATGCCTTGGCGGTGTTCCACTAATATACATAGGTGCATCATTAATGATTTCTCCAGGTTTCACAACCCCTTGATCCAAGCCCATATAGACAGTTGCTGGTTTCACGGTAGAACCCATTGGGTAAGCATTCAGCATTAAAGCTTGCGGGTCATTATAATAACCCTTTTCACCCTTATTCATGGCAGCTAAAGCTAAGATATCCCCCGTATTGGGGTCACTGACAACCATGTGCATTTGTTTAAACGGAGCACGACGCGGCTCAGATTGAGCCGATTCAATGGTATTCTCTAAGACCGATTCGACTTTTTTCTGCAAATCTAAATCGATACTCATATTAAGATCATAGCCTTTACGACCTTCTTTAATCAGTTCCATTTGCGATTTATTGTTTTGATCATACTCACTTTTAACGCCGGATAA
The DNA here is from genome assembly GCA_036516515.1 of Erysipelothrix sp. Lineage (GTDB taxonomy): Bacteria > Bacillota_I > Bacilli_A > Erysipelotrichales > Erysipelotrichaceae > Erysipelothrix. The sequence goes on from DATBUC010000024.1 coordinate 907, forward strand.
TAAATTTTCGTATTGATATTCTAATCCGTAACTCCCAACTTTGTCATTCAGCCGATAGCCCATTGCTAAGTAATGGTCAATCTTTCCTTCTGGAATATCACTGACCGAACCGATTAAAGATCCTAAATCAATTTCTTTATTGACTTCACGATCCCAAGTTGTTTGAAAGGAAAATCCAGGAAAAACGGCTGCATTTTCAGCTAGACGAGCAATTTCATCAGCTTTAGCATCTTCATAGACAATACCCGGTTGGAAGCTATTGGCTGTTGACATCGCATAATATACTTTAAAGGCTTTACGATCAGTTTCACTGAGCTCTGCGATCATCTCGTCTGTAATGCGTTCGTTTTTGAGGTATTCAATATCCTTATCTTTGAGTTTCCCATCATAATATTGGTCCCACTCATCTTTGCTGATGAGTTTCTTTCCATCATCATTTAAAAAACGCCATAGGTTTTTTAAATCAACTTCCTTTAAATCATCCTTAATGGAAAAGGCTTCTGAGAAACGTTTAGCCATTTCCCATTCTTCTTTTCGTTTAATGCCACGTACAGGATAATAAGTAATTGAGTTAATTGACTTATTACTTAAAATAACATTGCCTTTGCGATCAAAAAATTCACCACGCATGGTATCTACTTTAATATTAGGCGCTTGTGCTTTATCTAATAAAGCGACATAGTGATCATGTTTTTTTATTTGAATCGTATACAGTCGACCAATTAGTAAAGCACCAATCGCAATTAAAACAGCGATTAAAATTCTCAATCTTATCGCGATGATTTTATCTAAGGCCACATCTTTTTTCAAATGATGACTGCTCCCTTGATAATTATCCACTTGTTTTTTGTGCGATTTGTTCTTCATTTTATCACTTCACTTTACTAGCGTTTTTTCTTATTGGCACGTTGCATCTCACGATATTCTAAACGACGACGTCGTTTATTCAGTCGGTCAATTTCTTGTTGTTGTTTCTTTTTATAACCTGGTTTCACTTTCTTCTTTTTACGCGCCACAATTTGCGCTATTTCTGGATCATAACTTTGTTTGAATTGCGGTTTATCTATCGAAACAAAACTACGCGCATCAACTAAACCCTCTTTACTGATTTGTTTAAACTCAAACTCAATACCGCGCTCCATTAGTTTTTTAATTGCGGCTTCATCACTTTTAGATACTAAGCTCATGGCATATCCTTCTCGACCACTGCGGCCGGTTCGACCGGCACGATGCATATAGAAATCTAAATCATGACTTGGTAAACCTAAATTAATGACATGAGAAATCTCTGGTAAATCAATACCTCGGGCAGCTAAATCACTGGCCACAACATATTGTACTTGTTGATTTTCAATTTCTCTTAGAATTTGTTTACGGCGACGGCTTTCTAAATCACCATGGAAACTGACACAAGCAAGCCCATAGGATTTAAGAAAATCGGCAGCACTTTCTACTTCTTCAATCGTATTAGCAAAAACAACACATAACAAAGGATTAATCGTTGTAATTAATTCGAGCAATTGTTTATTCGGTTCACGATGTCTGGTATTAATTAAGTAGTGATTAATTCTTGGTTTCAAGCGCTCATCTGTTGGAACATCAATGACTTGAGCACTGCGCAAATATTTTCGGACGAAGTTTTGTAAACCTTTTGGTAAGGTTGCACTAAACAAATAGATATTTGTTTCATTTTGTAAGTGCGAAGCGATATGATCAATATCCTCAATAAAACCATAATCGAACATCATATCCATTTCATCAATGATACATATTTCTACAAAGTCTAAACGCAAACGATTCCAAGTCAAAATATCCATAAACTTTCCTGGTGTTGCGATGATGATATGGGGTTGTCTTTCAATTTCTTTTTCTAAACGCGTATTATCCATACCGCCTATGGCTAAGGCTAAAGTAAGCTTCTTATCAATCGTTTGCATTGCTTTAGCAAAATCCATGATTTGCATAGCCAGTTCTCTTGTTGGCGCTAAAATAATTGCTTGTGTTTGCATTAATTGAATATCCAAGCGCTCCATGATTGCGAATAAAAATGCATGCGTCTTTCCTGTTCCTGTTGCTGAAGTAATAATTAAATCATCACGATCATTCGCATGCGCTAAGACTTTTTCTTGAACCAGACTTAAGCTTTCAAAGCCCATCTGTTTTTTAAACTTTTGGTTAAATGAATTCATACAACACCTCCTTGCAAATACTGTTTAATTGTATCATATTCTCGTTTTAATCGTTCACTGTAATTTTTGATTGCTTCTAATTGTGCCAAACGCACGTTTAGAAATGCTTCATACTCACGATTGCTTTGTGTTTTGAGCTGGGGGTCAACGACAAAATCCACATCCGTGTAATCTGCTGTTCCTACTTCTGCCACCATAATTAAGATCGGAATCTCTTTTTCAAAGAAAAATTCTTCCGCAATAATGGCCAAACCTTGAGAAACTAAAGCTTCGCGTAATTCAATATGTTTAGAATTGGCTTGAATTATGATTCTTTGACCCTCTATAAAACTATAGTCTGCTAAGATTTTATAAATTGTCTCGCCACCCATACCCGCTAGGACAAAGACGTCCGCTTCTTCATTGAAATCTTTTAAACCATCACCCAGAATTAACGTAACTTGATCATTAAGCCCTGCTGCATCAACATTACTCTGACAAGCTAAAAGCGGATTTTCATTAATATCAATCCCATAGGCATGCTTGACACCTTTGTTGATAAGGGCATCGATCATAAGAAAACCATGATCAGTGCCCACATCAACCAAAATAGAGCCATCGAAAATATAGTTCTCGATGGCTTTTAGACGCTTAGACATAGCTTATTGGTGCTCCATAAAGTCGCGTAAGCGTTTAGAGCGGGTTGGATGTTTTAATTTCCTTAATGCTTTGGCTTCAATTTGTCGAATTCGTTCTCTGGTAACATCAAACTCTTTACCAACTTCTTCCAAAGTACGCGTACGACCATCTTCTAAACCAAAACGGAGCTTTAAGACTTTCGCTTCTCTTTCAGTTAAGCCTTCTAATACGCGATCAATTTCTTCTTTGAGTAATTGATTATTGGCATAGTCATTGGGTGACATTGCATCTTTATCTTCAATAAAATCTCCTAAATAAGAGTCATCTTCCTCACCAATTGGTGTTTCAAGTGAGACTGGGTCAAGGGCAATCTTTTGAATTTCGCGTACTCTTTCAGGTGGCATATTATCCATTTCTGCTGCTTTAGAAATTTCTTCAGCCGTAGGCTCACGTCCTAATTCTTGGACAAGTGATCTTTGAATACGGGTTAATTTATTGATTGTCTCAACCATATGAACTGGAATTCTAATGGTACGCGCTTGATCCGCAATCGCTCTTGTAATCGCTTGGCGAATCCACCAAGTTGCATAAGTAGAAAATTTAAATCCTTTTGTATAATCAAATTTTTCAACAGCCTTGACCAGACCCATATTACCTTCTTGAATCAAGTCTAAAAAGAGCATGCCACGTCCGACGTATTTTTTAGCAATCGATACAACTAAACGCAAGTTAGCTGAAATTAAGATTGAACGGGCTTCCATGCCATCATAATAAGCTGTAATACAGTTATTTACATAGGTTAAATTATTCTCATCCTCTTTAAATAAATCTGTTAAAGCCCCAAAGATATCTTCAATTTCCATCTTATCTAATTCTTCATCTTCCACATCTGTATTAAATTGTTCGCGGTAGATATTGTAAATAATTTCTTTTGCTTGGACCCCTTCTTGATAGCGTCGGGCAATTTCCGGCTCATCTTCAGCATCCAATAAGTTTACCCGACCAATTTCTTTCAGATACATTTTAACCGGGTCGTTAACACTGACTAAATCTGCTTTGGTTAATTCATTAACATAAGAGCTTAAATCAACTTTGTTTTCTGAATCGTCAAACGGCATGTCACCATCATCACCAAGATAATCAGTATCATCATCATCCACTTCAATATCATCAAGTGGATCAATATCATCAATCTCATCTAAAATCTCGCCATCATCACTAATGATGATTTCATTATCACTAAACCAAACAAAAAGGGCATCAGAGTCATCATCACCAAGGCTTAGATGTTTAATTCCTTTTTCAACCTCTTCATTGGTTAGATATCCTTTACTTTTTGCTTGCTTAAGAAAATCTTTTTTTACATCATCCAAAGTCTTAATATTCTTCTTGCTCATTTAACGCTCTCCTTCTCTCTTTTTATTAATTGCTTGTAATAATAAATTAACCTTATCATCTTTTGTCACTGTCAAATTAACTTCATTTTGTAAATGCTTCAAGCCTCTTTGATTAAACTTCACTTTAATATCTTCACAATACTCATCAAAAACTTTCTCATCAAAGGCATCCAAAACATCGTTATCAATCAAATCCAAAATTAATTGTTCGACTTGCGTATCTAATTTCTTTGACAACAAATCCGCAATGACCAACTCATCAAACTGACGGTAATGATCTAAAATTACCAATGCTGTTTCTTGCGCTGTATCATCAATTAGAAAACCCAATTGATCTCTAAAGCGATAGGCCGCTGCTTTAGAATTCAACATTTGTTTAAGAATAGATTGTTCTGCATGAGATATCATCAACTGCTTTTGTTGAGGAACAATAACTGTTCGTGAGGGGGTTGTTGGCTCATGGTGTAAATACCCTTGAAGCATGTCTTGATTAAGATCTGTTCGTTTCGCTACTTGACGTAAGTAATATTCTTTTGTCAGATCATCTTCATCACGAAGATGTTTGATTACAAAACTTGCATACTTCTTCTTATTATCAAATGAACTGATGTCATATAAACTGAGTCCAAAATACAAAATATAATCTAACCAGGCAATTTTATCACGAAGCCCTTGCTCTAATGGCTTCGCCCCTTGCTCACGAAATAAATCATCAGGGTCCTGTCCTGTATCATTATACCATATTGCGACCTGAGCACCCTTTTCAATGAACTTTTTACCGATTTTATAACTGGCATTGCTGCCCGCTTTATCACCATCAAAAGCTAAGATTACATTCCGACTTAAGTGCATCGTTTTACGAATTTGTTCATCCGTGCCTGCCACACCTAAATAGGACACAACATTTTCAATACCTGCTTGATAAAAAGCAAAGACATCAGTGACCCCTTCACAAACGATAATCGCTTGTTTTTCTTTGGCAGCATTTTTAGCACGATGATAATTATACAATATTTCGCCCTTAGTATAAAGTGGCGTTTCACTACTGTTTATATACTTAATTGGATGTTGCTTTTCAATAGCACGAGCAGAAAATGCAATGGTATTACCTGACGCATCCGCAATCGGAAACATAATGCGATCAAAAAAGACATCTTGTACTTTGTCATCTTGAAACCGGGCTAAGTTTAAACGAATTAAATCTTGTTCATCATACCCTTTTGCGAGCATAAAATCAGTTAAAGACTGACTACTCAGTGCCACACCAACTTCAAAATGTTTTAGTAACGCCTCTGGATAGCCGCGTTTCTCTAAAACTTGGCGCGCTTGGTTGGCTGCTTCGGTATTTAATTGAAATTGCACAAATTGATTGGCTTCAGCCATGATTTCCCGATATTTAGCGATTTCTGGGTCAACTTGTTTTTCTTCATATGCATAATTCGACATATCAAAACCACTTAAAGCGCCCAATTGATTGACCGCTTCGACAAAGTTGATCTTATGATAGTCTTGAGCAAATTGAAAGACATTACCGCCCTCACCGCAAACAAAACACTTAAAAATTTGTTTATCTGAGGCGACTGACATAGAGGGGTTATTATCATCATGAAAAGGGCAAATACCCCAGTAGTTTTTGCCCTTTTGAACTAAACTGACGTATTGTCCAATATAATCAACAATATCAGTTTTAGCACGGATTTCATTAATTAAGGATTCGGGAATCCTTCGCATAAGCATCACCCATTAATTTCTTGATACATGATACGTCTTGCTTCTTCAATGGAAACACGGTCTTGTTCCATAGAATCGCGATAGCGGATGGTCACCATCTCATCTTCTAAAGTATCAAAATCAACGGTAATACAGAATGGTGTTCCCACCTCATCTTGACGACGGTATCGTTTTCCGATTGAACCCGCATCATCAAAATCACAAACAAAGTCTTTTACTAAACTTTGATAAACGGCCATCGCCTTATCATTTAGTTTCTTTGAAAGTGGTAAAATTGCGGCTTTAATAGGCGCTACTTTAGGATGGAAACGCATGACTTTTCGTACACCGTTTTCAAGTTCTTCTTCTTCATATGCTTCACAAATTAACGCAAGCATTAAACGTTCTACACCTAAGGAAGGCTCTACACAATAAGGGACATATTTCTCATTTGTGTGAGGATCATGGTATTCCATGCTCACCTTCGAGTGTTCTTGATGTTGTTTTAAATCAAAATCTGTTCGATCAGCAATACCCCAAAGTTCATCAAAGCCCCATGGGTAGCGATATTCAATATCTGCTGTTGCGACAGAATAGTGTGATAATTCTTCTTCATCATGATCTCTGAAAATTAAGTTTTCTTCCTTTAAGCCAATTTCTTTAAGGAAATTCATACTATATTCTTTCCAGTAATCGTACCATTTCAAATCTTCACCTGGTTTTACAAAGAATTCTAATTCCATTTGTTCAAACTCTCTGGTTCTGAAAATAAAGTTACCTGGTGTGATTTCATTTCTAAATGACTTTCCGATTTGCGCAATACCAAAAGGTAATTTCTTACGCATTGTTCTTTGTACATTACGGTAGTTTACAAACATACCTTGAGCTGTTTCCGGACGAAGATAAACTGTACTTGCACTATCCTCAACTACACCTTGGAATGTTTTAAACATTAAATTAAATTGTCTGATATCTGTAAAATCACGACTACCACAAGAAGGACAGGCAATTTCATGATCTTTGATGTAAGCCATCATATCCTCTGTACTCATCGCTCCTGCATTGACATGACTATCAAATGCTTCGATTAATTTGTCGGCACGATGACGTGTTTTACATTGACGACAATCCATCAAAGGATCATTAAAGGTATCTAAGTGTCCACTGGCTTGCCAAACCTTAGGATTCATTAAAATTGCTGATTGAATCCCAACATTATAAGGTTGTCTGGTAACAAAGGCATCCCACCAAAGACGTTTAACATTCTCTTTTAACTCCACACCTAAAGGACCAAAATCCCAAGTATTCGCAAGTCCTCCATAGATTTCTGAACCTTGATATACAAAACCACTGGTTCGCACATGGGTAACAATCTTTTCAAAATCTTTCTTACTCATAATTTCCACCTTCCAAATTCTTACTCCATTATACACGACTTCTTAGTTTCCAGGCATTAAAATAATGATCCGTATGAAAAATAAGATAGTCCATCATTGTTTTTAATAACAACTCATATGATTCTAGATTTACTTCATTCAATTTATCTAAGTTTAAAGCATGCAATTGCACCAGTAATGCCGCATCACTTCTTTGATGCGTGTGTTTAGTACAAAGAAAGCCGCCATCTTTTATCGAAAATGCATTAATCTTTGTTGATTCGCAATAAACACAGTGGTCACAATACGGTTGTATACCTTCAAACGCTAAAATATCCCAGATAATATGTATCAAATCATATGTTTGTGTTTGACTTAATAAAAACTTCGCAAATGTCTCATAATAGTACTGATGATGAATTGTATCATAAAAGCGCGTAATGAGCTCAGCACATAAAGAAACATTTAACAACCAGTCCCAATCATTTCTCATGTCTTTATAACTATTCAATAATTTTCCAGAATAAATACGGTTCAAACGATTCTTTTCAAAATTACTTTGATATTGAACCATAGAAAATTCTTGGCCTAAAGCCAGCTGTTTTGAATTTTGCTTATAAAAACCGGGTAAAACAAGTCGGATTAACCCCTGCTTTTGTCCTAAAAATAAAACAAACGCATCATGTTCTCGATATTCATGGACTGATAATACAAAGCCACAATCTTCACTAGTCGTTTTCTTCAATGACATAGCCTAATTGATTCAACATCTTTTGACGATTACGCCAATCTTCTTCCACGCGGACATGGGTTTCTAAGAAGACCTTTCTTTGTAGTAAGGTTTCTAATTCTTCACGCGCTCTTTGGCCAATTTCGCGAATCATTTTACCTTGTTTACCAATGATCATGCCCTTTTGTGATGCCCGATTGACAAAAATCACCGCACTAATCACCGTAACTTTATCTTTATGACGAATACTTTCAATGGCCACCGCGACTGAATGAGGAATTTCTTCTTGCGTTAATTCTATAATCTTTTCGCGAATAATCTCACTAATAATAAACTGTTGAGGATAAGCACTGACTTGATCAGCAGGATAGTATTGTGGTCCTTCTTCTAAGTAAGTTAAAGTTGTATTCAATAACGCTAACAAATTAGAGTTTTCTTTAACTGAAATTGGAATGATTTCACTAAAGCCCTCAACACTTAGTTCGGTAATACGCTCATGTAATGATTCTTTGGTCATTAAATCTGTTTTATTAATTAAAAGAAAGACAGGAATCTTGGTTTCTTTTAATCGTTTCATGACAAAACGATCGCCTTTTCCTAATTCTTGACTCCCATCCATCATATAATAAATGATATCTACACCTTTAAAATGTTGATAGGATGCGAAATTCATCCGTTGGCCCAATTCATGTTTAGGTTTATGAATTCCTGGCGTATCAATATAGATAATTTGATGATCATCGGCCGTTCGAACGCCAATAATCGCATCTCTTGTTGTTTGTGGTTTGTCAGTGACAATCGCAATTTTTTCACCCACAAGCTGATTCAATAAGCTTGATTTTCCTGCGTTAGGTCGACCGACAATTGAAACAAATCCTGATTTATACATGTTTTAAATCCTTCTCTCCAAATTGTAAAGGCAATAATTCATTCATATTTGTATCCAAGGATGCTTTTTTATTAGAAAGATAAATTGGTGCTTCGCCATCAATTAATTCCGAAAGTACTTGGCGACAAATCCCACAAGGACCTGCTAAAATCTCCCCATCGGTGACAATAGCACACGCCACAATATCTTCCTTACGATATCCTGCTGTATAAGCACTATAAATTGCCGTCTGTTCAGCACATGTCGTTGCGCCAAAAGACGCATTCTCAATATTCGTTCCTTTAAATATCGTGCCATCTTTACATAAGAAACTTGCGCCAACATGATATTTTGAATACGGTGCATAGGAATTTTCCATTGCCTCAAAAGCACTTTCTAATAGTTTTTCTTTCATAGCCATCTCCTTAATATGATTGTCACTGCGACACTCACTGCATAAAAAGCAGCTAATAACACGGCAGCAGCGGCAGTATCTTTAATACTTTTAACTTTAAGATTATATTTACATTCTATTAAATCAGAAAAATCCTCCAAAGCAGAATTCAAAAACTCTGTAATCAAGACTAAAAATACAGCCGATAAGACAAAGAGCCATTCTACCCAGTTGATTTTCAAAATCAAAAAAAACAGCACAGTCACAGCAGCTAAGCCACTTTGTAATTGAATACTGGGATCAGTTTTAATGCCTTGAAACAAACCTTGAAAGGCGACTGCAAATTTGTTTTTAAATTGCTTAATCATCGCGCCCTACCACATCATCTAAAATTTCTCTTTGTAATGAGAACATCGCCTTTTCTTCTGTCTCATTTTGATGGTCATAGCCAAATAAGTGTAAAAGACCATGTACAAAAAGAAAACAAACCTCACGCTTCTCTGAATGACCGTATTCTGCTGCTTGTCTTTTTACTGCATCAGTACTAATGATAATATCACCCAGTTGTACTGTATCATCCAGTGTGAGATCCCCTTCAAAACTTAAAACATCGGTTGTTTTATCCAATCCGCGAAAATTATGATTATATGATCGAACCTGTTTATCATTACTTAAGACAAGATTAACTTCATAATCTTTTGTTTTATCCTCAGCGAGTGTATGAACTGTCTTCGCTAAAAGTGTCTCAAATAGTGCATTGAGGTCCATATAATCATCATGTTCATTTTGATTAATTAAATTTAGAACCATCTTATCACATCCGGCTCTATTATATCATATGCTTTAGGTTTAATAAATGAAATCATGTCGATAATAAGCAATTAAAAAGCCTGTTTTCACAGGCTTTCTCTTATCCAAAATCAATATGTTGACCATTTACAATATAGATGACTTCCTCAGCAATGTTTTTCGCATGATCACCCGCCCGTTCAATATTACGCGCTAAACCAGAAATCTCTAGCGGAAATGCTTTTTCTTTCATGGTTTTATTATTGAGTTCTTGCATAAAACGATTGAATGAGGCATCTAACTGTTCATCAGCCAAGGCTACTTGATGCGCATGCTTTACATCTCGTTTTTCAATTAAAGCAAGCGCATCTTTAAAATTCGTTAGAAAGACAGCAATAAGCGCTTTTAAATCTTTGACATATGGCGTGATATCTTCATCTGATTTAATCACAAAACGACCCATGTTCTTCCCATAATCGCCAATACGTTCTAAATCATTCGCAATTTTGATACCGCCAATCAATAAGCGGAGATCTTTTGCGACGGGTTGTAGTAAAGTGAAAATCTCAATCGCTTGTCGATTAATACTCTCCTCTAAATAATTCAAATGTTCATCCCGTTCAATGACATCTAATGCCAAGGATTTATCATTTTTCAGCAAAGCCTCTTGAGCTTTTTCAATTGCGGTATAAGTACTATAAGCCATTTCAATCAAACTTTTTTCAAACGAAGTCATTCTTGTTTCAATGCGATTCATTAGCCAAACCTCCCTGTGATATAGTTTTCTGTTTCCTTGTGCTTTGGTGTATGGAAGAGTACTTTAGTATCATTATATTCAATCAAATCACCCATTAAGAAAAAGGCTGTTTTATCACTAATTCTAGCTGCTTGTTGCATTGAGTGGGTCACAATTATAATCGTATACTCTTTTTTTAATTCTAAAATGAGTTGTTCTATTTTCGCAGTTGCAATTGGATCGAGCGCTGAAGTGGGCTCATCCATTAAAATCACTTCTGGTTTTAAAGCAATCGCACGCGCGATACAAAGTCTTTGTTGTTGTCCCCCTGATAAAGAGAGCGCTGAACTATGAAGACGATCTTTCACCTCATCATAAAGGGCTGCCTTTTCTAATGACTCTTGCACAATTGCATCCAAAACTTTTTTATCTTTTACGCCTTGTATGCGCAAGCCATAGACAACATTTTCATAAATAGACATGGGAAACGGGTTCGGATTTTGAAATACCATCCCAATTTGCGTTCTCAGTGCAACCACATCAACATTGGGGGCATAAATGTTTTTATCATGAATCAAAATCTGACCCTCAAGTGATACATGATCGATCAAATCATTCATCCGATTAAAGCACCTGAGAAAGCTTGACTTCCCGCAACCTGAAGGGCCAATAAAGGCGGTAACCTTTTGTTTTTCAATAACCATATCTATTTGATTCAATGCTTTTTTATCCCCATAATATAAACTCAATTGCTCTACTTTGATTAATGATTTCATGATACCACTCCTTTATTTAAGCGCCTGCCCAAAAGTTTCACACTGACATTCAAAATAAGTACAATCAATAAAATAATTAGCGATATTGCACTGGCTAAGGCAAAATCTGGTTGTTCCTGACTCATAATTGACCAAATATGGACAGCTAAACTGGTTGCTGCTTGATTTAACTTAGGTGCATCGTTAATAAATGACCCCATGGTATAAATCAAAGCCGCTGATTCTCCGATAATACGACTTACCGCTAATAATACCGCTGACAAGATGCCTGGAAGCGCAGAAGGAATCACTACTTTAAAAATCGTTTCAATTTCAGTAGCACCTAAAGCATAGGAAGCAAAGCGATAAGATGAGGGCACCACCTCAAGCGACTCTTGGATCGTTCTGATGATAATGGGCAAGAGAATCACCGCCATGGTTAAACTCCCCAAAAGAATACTGAGCCCTTCTACTTTAAAGAATGCTGTGATGGGATATAAGACCACCACTCCCATTAAACCAAAGACAATACTTGGCACCCCGGCAAGCAGCTCGATACTCGATTGAACAAGATGTTTAAATTTACCTTCATGGGCAATTTCACTCAGATAAATAGCTGTAAATAAACCAATGGGTAAGGCAAAAACTAAGGACAGACCAATCAACATTAAGGTTGCTTTAAGCGAACCCCATATCCCACCACTATCACTTTTATAGTAAATAAAGTTGATCGCCTTTGCTGTTTCTAATTTAGCTATCGTACTTTCAGCATTATCACCATAAATGGGGCCAATTGTTTCTATGCCTTGCGCTGTCGTAATTTCAATGCTTTCAATTTGTTGATTCACCTTCATTGCTTCAAATGGATGTCCCTCAGCAAGATATACAACCTTAACCACTTTTTCTTTATGATGATTGGTCGCATCTTCAAGGCCAATACCAAATTGTGAAGCATAAATGCCTTGCGCATCATCATTACTAAAATCGTTGGCTAAAACAGTCTTTTCAAAGACAAAGTTTTCTGCCCAGTATTGGCTAAAAAGTAAATCTTTATTTAAGCGCGGCGCCCCTTGCTTGAATATAAAGCTAAAAATCAATAATAAAACCACAACCGAGACAAGGGAAGCCATCTTTGTGATGCCATTTAAAAATGTTGCCATTCTTTTTCTTTTTGCATTCATGATTGACCTCCTTTAGTAATTCTTTTTTCAAAACGATGAATCGCCCAATTAGAAACAAAAATCGTGAGCATTAAAACAATTCCAACACTAAAACGAATATCATAATCTAAACCACTTGTTTCACTTAAACCCGCCAACATGGTTGAAGTTAATGTACGTGTAATATTAAAAGGATTAAAGGTCGGGCCGACTAAGCGATTGCCCGCGACCATGGAAACAGCAGTTGCTTCACCAAATGCCCGTGATAAAGCCAAAATTAAACCAGAAAAAATACCTGATTTAGCTGCCGGTAACACCAATTTAAAGTTTGTTTCTGTTTGCGAAGCCCCTAAGGCCAGTGATGACCACTCAAGATCTTTAGAAACCGCACGAATAGAGACGATGGAAAGAGAGATCATGGTAGGCATAATCATAATACTTAAAAGTAAAATCACTGCCAACATGGAGCGTCCAGCGAAACTAGAATAATTTAACATCGTCGCTAACTTTTCTACCAAGTTCACAATGACACCAGCCGCAAAGACCCCATAAACCACTGAAGGAATCGCAGCCAATAATTCAACGACTGTCGTCAATATATGCGAGAGTCTTTTGGGCGCGATCTTCACAATGTAAAGTGCCGATAATACAGAAATCGGAAAAGCAATTAAAGCCGCAAAAAACGCTGTAAGGATTGTATTCACGAAAATGAAAAAGACACCATATGATTGTGTTTCTACGCGCCACGATAAGCCGGTTAAAAAGGCACTGAGAGAAACCTGTTGAGGATAGGATGGGAGAAAAACGCGTATTCCTTTATTGAAAATGAAAACAAAAATAAGAATCACCATTGAAGCAGATAAGATGGTTGCGAATTTAAAAAGTGTTTTAAGCAACTGATCTTTAACTTTTCTATATTTCATAATTGCACCCCTTTACAATGAAAAAAGCTTAGCATTTGCTAAGCCTTAAGGTCAGACCAAGATTTGATTTCACCACTAAAAATCTTTCTAAGGGTTTCTTTATCTAGATTTTCGATGCGGTCGTTATCTTTATGAACCACCACAACAACTGCATCTAAACTATAAACACCACTTAAAAGAGCTGATGAAATATCTTCCTCTGTCTTGAACGCTCTTGAAGCAAAGCCGATATCAATGGCATTCGGACCGTCTTTTTCCGCACCGAGAGTCCGTTTAAATCCATCGCCTGAACCAGTATGGTTCGGCTCAAATTTAAAGTTACCTGCTAAGGGAATAAAACTTTCCACTGCTTTAGAAAATGTTTTTTCTACCGAAGTAGAACCGCCAGTTTTAAGGGTCATTGCACTATTGTCTTGATTTACGATTGGGTGATCTTTTTTGAGTTCAGCCCAAGGTTTACCTGAGTCAACATCTGCAATGCCCCCAGCACTCACTACAACTGCACGACCCTCTTTTGATTCACTTAAATAAGCAATCAAAGCTTTTACTAAAGCTTGTTTCTCTTCAGAGTCAAAATCATTTTCAGCTCTTGTAACATAAGAGAAAGGACGTGCAAGTAAATAAGATTGATTTAAGACATTTTCATTTGTCGCTGCAACATTTTCATAGTTAACAGCTTTGATATTGTTTGCTTCAAAATCTGTACTTAAAGAGACATAACCAATGGCGTGTTTATTTTGCCCTACTTGGGTGGCCATATCGCCATTACCACTGGTTTCTGCACTTTCTTCACTGACCGCTTCTAAACCAATAATTGATTCAAAAGCTTCGCGTGTTCCGGATGCACTGTCACGTGTATAAACTTTTATCGCTTCGCCTGTACCCTGGGCACAAGCCGTGAGCATTAAAACTACTATTAGTATGAGACTTAATTTTTTCATCTTCTACCTCCATGTAAGTAGAGTATAAACAATGAAAATTAAGTCTTGATTAAGGAATTGTTAATTTTGTGTTAATTTTATAATAAAGCGGGTCCCTTGACCGACTTCACTTTCAACTTCAATCGTACCGCCATGGGCTTCAATAATCGACTTAGAAATTGCCAAACCTAAACCACTGCCACCAAATTCACGACTGCGGTCGGTTTCCCCTCTAAAGAAACGATCAAAGATGTGCGGTAGAATATCTTTCGGAATCCCTTTACCATTGTCACTGAAAGTAATCGTGCATTCATTTTGCCAACACTCACAGTTAATCATGATTTTTCCATTCTTGGCATAGTTAACCGCGTTATTAAATAAATTGATAAAAACTTGACTTAAACGGAATTGATCTGCATAAACAGTGATATCAGAAGGACAAGTCAAAACTACTTCGATATTGTTTTGGTGTAACGCCATCCTTTTTTCATAGATTAAGCCTTCAAAAAAGCTTCTTAAGTTAAAGATATTTTTTTCTAGATACACCTGATTTTCTTTCAATCGCGATTGTAAGAGTAAATCTTTAACAATATGCTCTAAACGATTGGCTTCAACATCGATCTGTTCAATAAATTCCTTGGCTGTTTTTTCATCATTAAAGCCTTCTCGATTTAAGATTTCACTCATTCCAATAATTGAGGCAATCGGAGTTCTGAGTTCATGAGACGCATCAGCAATAAAACGCTTCTGCATTTTTTCTCCTTCAGTAATCCGCGTAACATCTTGAAAGACGAGCAAGCATCCGTTATAACGTCCCTCTTTCATCATAGGAATCGAATGAACTTGAAAGTCAATATCATTATAATTAAATGGTTTTATAAATTGTTTTTCATTCAAAAAGGCATCTAACATGATTTGCCTTAAAGGCGAATCAATCGCGACATCATAGACATGTTGGGCCTCAATGCCAATCATTTGTTCAAAGTAAATATTACTGACATCAAAATCACCTTTTTGATTAATGTAAATCAAAGGTGAAGGCATCGCATTAATTAAGTGTTCTAATTTAATTAATGCATCTTCTGCACGATCTTCCGCCGCTGATTTCTCTTCCTTTAAATCTAAATGAACATCTTCAATTTTATGACTGATTTTTGTTTCCTTCATAAAATAACCAACAACCCCAACCATAAACAGTAACATGATTGTGAGTGGACTGGTTTGATAAAGCGCTAATGCAAGCAATAATATCATGAGTAAATAATACTTAAGATTAAATTTTGGCAATATAGCCTACCCCCCTTATTGACTCAATCATAAGTTGCGATTGGTCAAGTTTTTGACGCAATTTAAATATATGCACATCAACAACCCTGGTATCTCCATCATAATCAAAACCCCATAAATGATTTAAAATTTGATCACGGGTTAAGACTTTATTTTGATTACTGATAAGATAGTTAAAAAGTTCAAATTCAGTCTTGGTGAAGTTTAAAGCTTTTTCACGACAATACACTTCATATTCATTATGATCGATTTCTAAATCAAGAATCGTTGTTTTATGTTCTAAAGGACTGACGCGATTTAAATGGGCTTTAATTCTCGCTTGTAAAATACGGGGTGAAAAGGGTTTTGTAATATAGTCATCCACCCCTGCTTCAAATGCTTCTAAAAGATCTAATTCATCATCTTTAGCTGTAAGCATAATCATTATCGCTTTATGACCTTCCTTACGTAATTTCTTAACTAAATCTAGGCCACTGATATAAGGAATCATCCAATCAATAACTAAGACATCAAACGATTCACGTTCTATTGCCTCTAAGGCTTTTTGACCATCAGTGACAAGACTTACTGTATAGCCTGCTTTACTTAAATCATACTCTAATAATCTTCTAATATTTTGTTCATCCTCGATGACGAGTATTCGCTTCATCTGCTAAAGCTCCTTTTTCAAATTCCTCTAATATTTTTATCACAAGTGGGTGTCTTACAACGTCACTTTGCGTCAAGGTTATAAAAGCAATTTGATCAATGTGGCTTAAGTAGCGCTGCGCTACTTTTAAACCCGATTCTTGCCGCATCGGTAAATCAATTTGTTGAATATCACCTGTCACAATCATTTTTGAATTTTTTCCTAAACGCGATAAGAACATTAACATTTGCGATTTACTGGTGTTTTGTGCCTCATCTAAAATAATAACTGCATCATCTAAAGTACGTCCTCGCATATAGGCTAAGGGAGCAATCTCAATGATTCCTTTTTCAATGTAACGTTCCGTTTTTTCGCTGGAAAGCAATTGATCCAAGGCATCATAGAGCGGCCTTAAGTAAGGATCCACCTTTTCTTTCAGATCCCCTGGTAAAAATCCCAAGTTTTCTCCCGCTTCGACAGCCGGTCTGGTTAAAATAATTTTACTAATTTTCTTTTCTTTTAATAAAGCCACCGCATAACAGACCGCTAAAAAGGTTTTACCCGTTCCTGCTGGACCAATCGCAAAACTCAAATCATGATTTCTTATCGTATCGATAAAATGTTTCTGTCCCAGCGTTTTGGGTCTGATTGGTGCATTAGAGAAAGTACGAACAATCACATCCCCGCCCAAATCAAGATACGCTGCATCCTTATTTTGCTTAACGATGTCAATGAGGTAATGCAGTTCCTTCAGATCAAAGCGCTGATAGCGCACGATGACTTGATCAATTAAATCCAACGTTCTTTTTGCTTGATCACTCTTTTCTTGATCCCCAGAAAAGATGAGTTGGCTATCTTCAGTTTTAATTGTAATATTAAACGCTTTTTCTAAGGCAGCAAAATTACTATGATTTACACCTGCCAATTCCTGAAGCGATGATTGATAATGACTAATTTCCTTATAATTCAATTCATGACCCCCTTTTCATTTATTTTAGCACATTAAGACTTTTAAGTATAAAAAAAAGAGACATGATGTCTCTTCGTTTAGAATTATTAACGGCGTTTTGCTTTTTTACGTGCTGCCTCGGATTTTTGTTTCTTACGAATTCCAGGTTTTACATAAAACTCACGTTTGCGAGCCTCAGCAAGGGTACCATTCCGCGATACTTGACGTTTAAAACGACGTAAAGCGTCATCTAATTCTTCGTTATCTTTAACTACCACTCTTGACATTGAATGACGACCTCCCTTCTGATGCAAGCATTCTTATTATAACAAAATAATGTTTGAATGCAAGAATTTTTTAAGCATTTTTAATAGTTTTCTTCTGATGTGAGACCTTGCATGATTTTCACACCGGCACTGGCACCAATACGGCTTGCACCTGCCTCAATCATGCTTTGCATATCCTCTAAACTACGAATACCTCCGGAAGCTTTAACAAGTGCTTTATCGCCTACAGTATCATGCATTAACTTCACATCTGCGACGGTTGCACCACCGGTACTAAAGCCTGTTGAAGTCTTAACAAAATCAGCCTTTGCCTTTACAGCACAATTGCAAGCAGCGACAATTTCTTCATCGGTTAAAAGACATGTTTCAATGATAACTTTAACGGTTTTATCTTGCGCAACTGCTTTAATAGCAGCGATTTCTTCTGTAACGTAATCTAAATCACCGTCTTTTAAAGCAGACACATTGATGACCATATCGAGCTCTTGCGCTCCATTTTCAATCGCATTTTGTGCTTCAAAAACTTTACTTGCTGTTGTTGTGGCTCCTAAAGGAAAACCAATCACTGTACAAACAAGCACGTCACTACCACTTAAGGCTTGCGCACAAGTTGAAACAAAGCCAGGATTGACACAAACACTTTTGAAATCGTATGTTTTGGCTTCTTCGCACAATTCTAAAATTGCTTCCTTACTTGCATCTGGTTTTAATAATGTGTGATCAATATATTTATTCATCATTTTTCCTCCTATAATTTAATGATTCTAAAACACGTAAAGCACAGGCATCATCGCCCATCCATGGTTCTTTACCAAATTCTCGGTAAATAAAACGTTCTTCACCCTTACCAATTAAAACAACCGCATCGCCAGGTTGAGCCATCTTAATCGCTTTTTCAATGGCACTTGTTCTTATGGGCACAAACTCATAATTATCTCCAACAACCCCAGAAATAATATCTTGGGTAATTGTCTCAACTGCTTCATTACGATTATCATGCTCTGTTA
>DATBUC010000025.1:0-6270 GCA_036516515.1 Erysipelothrix sp.
TAACTTACCCGGAGATTTTGGCGATCTATCGCTTTCAGTTAATGGTCAACCTGTTTCGATATCGTTGATTGGAGAGAATCAGTCGACTACTTATCAAGTTGTGGCGATGTATTCTAATATCGAACGCGATTATCCTCGCTCGAGCTATTGGTACCTCTTTACGTTAAAGGATGGCACTCCTAAAATATTAGTGACAGCTCAAAATCAAGGGAATGAACAACAAACCATCGACTTTACTGAAACACAAAATGCGGCATTGATAGAAGGATATCGGAATATTGTGAGTAATTAAAAAGGAAAGCTCCTGTTTGCTAGGAGCTTTCCTTTTTAATTTGGAAGTAATTTATTCAAAGCAATCGCTAAGAGCGAAGCAGTGGCAACAGGTGAGCTAAACAAATATTGAATAGTCTGAGGTAAGCTACCCACATAGTCTTGTGGAATAAAGGTTAAAGCAAGTGTCATAATCATCGGTAAAGCGATAATATACATTTCACGTTCAGTGATAGCGACATTTTTCATCACTTGTAAGCCACTTGTTGCGATAATACCACACACGACAACGAATACTCCGCCAATAACAGCTGTGGGAATGGCTGAAATTAAAGCAGATAATTTGCCTGAAAATCCAAACAAAATGAACCAAAAACCTGCGGCAGTAAGCACCTTACGACTTGCCACACCTGTAATTGAAATAATTCCCGCATTGGTCGAGTAACCTGTTACAGGCGTAGACCCAAGTAAGCTCGAAACGACACAGCCTAATCCTTCTCCTAACACGCCGCGATTAAGTTGCTCATCAGAAAGAGGCGTATCGCATACTTGACTAACAGCAAACCATGTTCCAGTAGTTTCAGCCATTAACACGAGATAAATAATTAACATTGTGACGGTTGCCGATAGATTAAATGAAAAATGGAAATCTTTAAACGGTATCGGCATTAAGGAAAACCAACTCGCTTGCTTTACAGCTGATAAATCGAGAATCCCCATAAAATTAGCTAGAAGAGAACCGCCAAATAAAGCTAGAATGACTGACGTAATTTTTATGTAGCGTCCTTTATTTGGAAATACACTAGCAATCATGACACTTGCAACTAAGATAAAAGCAGAAAATACCGCTAAAAGAATATTTTGATTAAGGGAAGAACCTTCACCAATAAAAATATTATTATTTAACGCAACTGGCATTAATGAAAGTCCTACGATGAAAATAATGGTGCCACCAACAATAGCTGGCACAAAATGTCGAATGATTTTAGTGAAAATACCAGTAAAACTTAATAGAACGACCAGCAAAGCGCCGATTAAAGACGCGCCTAGAACACTTGCCCAACCTTCGATACCGGAACCGTTAGCAAAATAAATCCCCGCAATCGCTCCAATAGGAATGAAGGAAGGCCCTTGTCCGACAGGCAGTTTCATACAAAAATGCGATTGAATAATTGTGGCGATACCTGCGGCTAAAAAAGTAGATTGTATTAAAATAGAGGTTTCTTGAGCTGAAAGACCAATGATGGAAGCAATAATAAATGGCACAACATAAACGTCCATGGCTAATACGTGTTGAATCCCAAGTAGTGCGGCTTGAAAGGGGGATACGGATTCATTAGGGCCTATCAGTAAACGTGAGTCTGTGTCAGCTTTAATAGATTGATTTTTAATGGATTGTTCCATGATTAAACTCCTTTTTGATGGACAAGTTCACCTTGTACCCAAACTTTTTGTATATTGGTTGCTTGTATAAGATATAGCAGGCTTTCTAAAATTTCTTCTGGTGCGATATTCGATTCGAAGAAAGGCATTGGATTGCCGACATCTTGAGTGTCAATAACTAAAGCATCCCAAGCGTAGTTTTTTTCAAACTTTCCAATTGGCAAGGAAAGAGCTTGCCCACCGCCAGCCGTAGCATGATAAAAGGCTTGAATCATCGAAATCTTAGACTCTTTTGCTCCTCTTTCTGCTGCAGTTTTTTTGGGGTCGACGCCTTCGTCTAAATAGCGAGAAGCCATAACTGCTTGTCGTATATTTTCAAAAAGAGAAGGACTAAATCCACCACTAATATCGGTACCTAAACCAATATCGAGATGATAATCGTTTGCGAATTCTGCAAGTGGTAAAACAGCGTTGGCAAAATAAGCATTTGAAATGGGACAATGGGCAATTCCCGTCCCAGTTTGTTGGAAAAGTAAGGCATCCTCGTGGGCGAGATGATTACAATGAGCCATGACTGCTTTATCACCTAAAAGTTGAAATGAGTGAAGTGCGTGTGCGTCATTTTGATTAAATCGTTCTTTTACATAGTGATGCTCCCAATCACTTTCACTACAGTGTGATTGAATATGAACATCGTACTTCTTGGCTAGTTTACCTAACCCATGCAAAGCTTCGTCGGTACAGCTCGGGATAAAGCGAGGAGTGACGACTGGATAGACGCCTTGTTTGGTTGTTTTGTGAAGAGCTTGGACGTCCTGAATAAACGATTCGGTATCAGCAAGAGCAGATTCAGTTGATGCATCACGATAAAAATCAGGGTTCATGATGGGATCGTCCATGACGACCTTACCTACTAACCCGCGCTGTCCTTTTTTTGCACAAATTTCAGCTAAACGAAAAGAAGCTTCTTTATGAATAGAAGCAAAGTAAAGTCCAGTGGTTGTTCCATTGGCTAGTAAGTGTGAGACGAGATTTTCATATACAGTCGTTGCATAGTCTAAATCTGAAAAGCGTGCTTCTAGCGGAAAGGTATACGTTTGTAGCCAATCTTCAAGAGGCTTATCTAAAGCGCGTCCCGCTTGTGGCCACTGTGGAGCATGGATATGGAGGTCTACGAGGCCGGGAATAAGATATTGCCCTTTTTTCAATTCTACAAATACCTTTTGCTTTTTAGCTAAAGCAAGTTGTTTTGAGTATTGTTTGTCAGAAGGTTGTGAAATGTTGGCAATCTTGCCTTCGAAATCAATAAAAAATAGTGAATCGGCTAAAAACTCTAGTTGTGAGCGTGACGAGGTGTAAAAAGCATTCCCTTTAACGATAAGCGAATAATTCATTATAATCCCTTTCTTTTGTTCGGTTTTTGTTCATTGTAACTTTATTATACATAAAAAATAAACAAATACAACTACAAAAAGATATCAAAGCAAATGCTGATCTTAAAAAGTTCGTATTGTATTATAGGTTATAGTATATTATTATTAGTAAAGCTATAAAGTAGAATAGGAGTGAAGCAATGAGATTTAGAGTATTTATTATCGGCATGATAGGCTTGTTAATGTTAGCTGTCTCGCTATTTACATTCATATCATGGCTAGGTAAAAAAATTGAAAAGAGCAGTAAAAAGTATTTATTAGTATTGATGATGCTCGTTGGTTTAGTGGGTGCAGGGTTATTCGGTGTGATGAGTAAAAACTATTTAACACTGAGGAAAAATGGTGGCGTTGATGTAGAACAGACAACTAATCAAGTGAGTGAGTCAAATGCCAAAGAACGCTTGATGTTGCCAACAGCTTATTCAACAGTTGAAGCAACACATCCATCCGTTCATGTATTTGATAAAGCATGGAATGGTTATAAATATTGAATGGCTGTTATACCTTCTCCAAAAGGCGATGCGGCAAAAGAAAATCCCCATGTCTTTGTGAGCAATGATTTAATAACTTGGTTAGAGCCAAAAGAAGGAATGAATCCTCTTGATGAAGTAAAATCAGAAAAAATGGATAAAGACGCACCTCTTCAGTATAATTCAGATACACATTTAGTATACAATGAAGAAGAGAACCGCATTGAAGTATATTGGCGCTATGTTGATGATGTTAACGATCAAGTAACGATTTATAGACGTAATTCTTCAGATGGACAAAATTTTGAGCCAAAGGAAATAGTCTATCAAGCACCAAGAAAGAAAGCTGATTGGGTCTCACCAGCCTTTGTTAAAGATAAGGATGGCTATAAAGTATGGTATGTAGCAAACGGCTATAGAATGTGGTATCGAGAAAGCAAAGATGGTTTAAACTGGTCAGAAGAACAAGAAATCAAAATGCCATACGCAGTTCATGCAGATAAGATGTATCACTGGCATATAGATGTACAAAAAATTGATGGACAATATGAAGCACTTGTATCAGGATTCGAAAAACAAGGAACAGAATTCCAGACGTCTGATCGCCATGTTATGTCGTTATACTACAGCACATCAAAAGATGGTAAAGAATGGAAGGCTTTAAAAGAAGTGCTGGCTCCTTCTCATGTAGCGGATGCTTGGGATGGTAAAGGGTTGTATCGCAGTTGTTTTGTAAAAGATAAAGATGAATATTTGGTTTTTTATAGCGGTATAGGTTTTGATAATACGAGAGGGATTGGTATATCACATGGACCAAATATGCAAAGTTTAGAAGGTATTGATTACTCTCATCTAACAGTAGGTAACTAATTTTAGAAGGTAAAAAGCTATCCAATTAATGATTTGTCATTAATTGGATAGCTCTTTTTAATTAGAAGATAATCACTTGTTTTATTTTATTTGTTGATAGATATGTTGGTATAGTTCTTCAAATGTCTTAGCATCTTTAACATCGGAATAATCGATGCTAGCTTTTTCAGCTAGTACTTTTTTTTCTTCATCACTAGGAATAGCTGTTATATTGACGGATTGGATGTTTCCTTTACCAGATTCAGTTGTTCCTAAATCAATGATATCTTGAGCAATTAACGTTTCAATATAATCTGGTGTTGTTTCAACGCCAGTTAGTTGCCAATGATTAACTAAATGGCCAGCATACGACCCATCTTTCTCCTCTTTAATATAGCGAGCGGCTAAACTACGGATAGTGCCATCTGTTTCACCATAAGCTGTTTCATCTACAGTAGAATATAATTGTTTGAATTTACGACCTGCTAAAGGCCCTTCTTCGGAAATTAAGTATTTCAGACGATAAGCGTTCATTCCGACTTTTATTTTTTCATCCATTTTAACAGGTGAACCATCCAGCCACGTCAGATCTTTAACTCTATTTCCTTCTTCTTCAGTTAGATCAAACGTATATTTTATACCACCAAAAATATCATGGGTACTGTATTTAGAGTCGCGACGCTCAGGATTGAAACTAATCGTTACATCGCCAGGTTTTGCTTGGTTAAAATAACCTGCAGACCACTCCATATAGTCTTTTAAATCTTTTCCAGTCATTTCGAATAACGTAACCTCACCTCCCGCATACTGATAGGTGCTAGCAATATCCTTTTTCTTAATATCGCCTTGTTTAATTTGAGCATAGTCGTTATCGATCTGATGAGCGACTACATCAGCACCATTTGAATAGTGTAGCATCATTTCACTAAAGAAATTCGTCATAGGTGTTTCTTGAATTTGATGAATTGGAATTTGGGGTGTTTTATTTTCAGGACTAAAATCCATATCAGTTAATTGACCAATGACGATATTGGCATCATCTCTCGCTAAGTCGTGTCCCTTTTTAAGAATTTTTTCGACAGACGAGTCTGATGAATAACTAGCGATTTCAATATTTTCAGCTTCTTTTTTTGCTAACTTTGTCTTACTTCCGGACTGATCAAATTCTAAATCAACTCGCGATAAATGGGTGGCATATTTATCAGGTTCTACTATAAGCACGCCATTTATTTCAGTGTTTTCTAGGGCATGCATATGTCCACCAAAAATCACATCAAACTCTGGAAATTCTTTTGCAATATCAGCCAAACCTGTATTAGGATGCTCATTTTCATTTTGAACGCCCATATGATATACGCCTATTAAACTATCTACTTTTCCTGATAAATCATCAATTGCTTGACGAGTGACTTCCAGTGTATCTTTAAATTCATAACCATCAAAGATATCGGTGTCTTCTTTAAATTCATAAACCATAGGAGTAGTAATACCTATGATGCCTAGTTTGATTCCTTCTTTTTCAATGATCGTCGTGCTTGGGTAATACGATTTACCTGCCCCTGTTTTGTACAGATTTCCTGCTAACGTTGGAAAGTTCATTTGTTTTGTTAGGGCATCTAATTTTTTAATGCCATAGTCAAACTCATGATTTCCTAAGACAAAAACGTCATAGCCAATTTCATTCATCGCTTGAATACCTGGATGATCATCCATATCTTGAAACAACTCAGCTGAATTGCCCTGAATAAAATCCCCTTCATCGATAAGGATCACATTCTGTTCATGCTCTCTGACTTCTTTGACAGCGGTCGCAATTTGCGATAGACTCCCCTTGAGATTTTCTTCATCGACGGAATAGTCCCAAG
>DATBUC010000026.1:0-3581 GCA_036516515.1 Erysipelothrix sp.
CAAACACAGAAGTTTTAAATCAGTTAACCCAACACTTACACAATACAAAAGTAGGCGGAAATGTTTCTTACGACGGAGATAAGTTCACGTATGTAGATGATAATAACATTGTTCAGAATATCACATTTGAAGAATTAGTAAAGAACAATGAGACTCTTACAGTTTTATCATATGACGCTATTACAGGTTCATTAACTTATAAGGATGAGAAGGGAGTAGTTACTCAGGTAGATATAAAAGCAGCAGTTAAATCGTTTGAGACATTGACTACGATAAGTTCAGATGCTTCCCAAGGAACAATTACGTTTATTGATGAAAACGGGGATTCTACCATTTTAGATATCAAGTCATTTGCTGTAGATCCTGAAAAGCTAAAATTAGAAGGTGATGTTAGTGGAACACTTAATAGAACAAAAGTAGAAAAGTTACAAGGTGTTCCTGTGAACCCAGCAGCTCCAATAGAGAATCAAGTTTTAACATTTGATGGAGAAAATTGGATTGGAAAAGAGATAGAAATTAAAGCTATTGATGTTAAAGAAGGAAAAGCATTGATGTCAACTGATTTTGATTTGTCAGGGACGGCAAGTACCTCATTGTTAAAAGAAGTTACTGCAAATATAAAAACAGGTGCTGTAACTTCAGAAAAAATATTAGATGGTACAATTAAGCCAATTGATATTGCTAATGCGGGAAGTAATGAAGTTTTAATCACAAATGAAAAAGGTAAGCCAGAGTGGAGTTCTCAGGATAAATTAGTTACTGTAAACAATGGTTTAAGTAAGTCTGGAATTAATATTGAGTTAGGGGGAGAGTTGATAAAATCAACCAAGATAACAACAACATCTCAAAATACATTATCATTAGTAGGCCTACAAAAAGGGGGAAATAATGATAACGTTGTTGTTATTGATTCACAAACAAGTATTTTAAAACAATTAAAATCAACAATGCCTAAGTTTTTTTATATGCCTTCAATGGCAATGCCAATTACAGAGGGACATATTTTACCTAATATGCATGGAAATTATGAAAAAGGAACTTTTACTATTGATTTATACGCTGTGTACGCTGAGCAATTTGGAGGAACTAACCCTGAGACGAGCACAGCAAATGCAGGGAAAACGACTGTTTTACCTGTTTTGAATTCTAGAGATATGGACTATTTTATTACTTATTATGATAAGTCTGTATATCAAAATGTTTCAGTTGATAATGATGGAAAACTACAATATACAATTTCTCCAACAGCAGATCCTAGTTTTATATCATTTATGAACATTGTATTTAGTGTTAAACCATAGTAAGATAAAAATGAAAAAATATACAAGAGTATTTCAAATTATGTTTTTTTTGATTTTCATTCAAAAAACATTAGGACAACCATGTTATCCAGATAAAATAGTAACAGCAGCTTATGCAACAGGAGGTGAAAGCCCTTACTTGAATCAAGTACTTTGGCTAACATGGGGATCAACAAATGAAACTATATATCCTTATGGAAGGCATAATCAAGATTTGCGAGTAGGTTCTAAATCGTATGCTTCTATTCACTTAGGAGGAGATGCTTATTTATGTGTTGAAGCAGAAATTATAAAAATCACAGGAAGTCCTGTGAAAAGTTATAAATCAGGGATGTATAGTGGTGATTCTTTTGATAAATTGTATAATATTGGAGGAACGGACACTTCAAATCAATTGGTTGCAGGTATAATTAATAAAAATGTTCAAGCACTATCGACTTTAACTATAAAAGCGAAGGCAAGTGTATATGGTAGACCAATTCGTATATCAGGGTTAGTTGTTGCAGATGCAGAGTCTTTAGCAAGCAATGAATACATCACTGCTACTGCTAAGGGGGCTTGGAGTATAGTAGATGTTAGAAAAAATTTATCTGCAGGAGCATATTATATGGCAAAAAGAAACGAAGGCAATGGGGAACAAAAGATAGTATTCCAACAAGGTAATAATAGTAAAACAGGGGCTGTTACTTTTTTAGAATTTGACAATGGTGCTTATGATACTGAAGAAAATGAATTTGCAGTGGAGTTTTCAGCTTCTTTAAAAGGAGGTGGTTATACAGCATTAGCATTAGGATTATTAACACCAAATGCTGACTTAGGCGATGCGCCAGAGTCTTATGGAACGCCTATTCATTTATTGCATAATTTAGAAATAACATCAGATAATATTCAAGTAACTCCTAATTCATCAACAAATGTTAATACTTTAAGTTATACAGCAGGTAAATTAGTTCCATTTCAAGGAAGATATTTAGGTACAACTGCTCCAGACGCAGATAATGGACCGATGTATTCTATTGATGCTAAAGGAGATGACATTACAGGGAGTGCAGGGCCTTTTGAAGAAGATGCTTGGCCAGAGGAATTGCGTAGAATTTCTTATTTGCCACATTATGTAATAGGTAACGAGTTACAAGCAGATATTGCGTATAATAATGGAAAAGTAGGAGATAAGATTTCCGGCTGGATTGATTTTGATGTGAATGGAACTTTTGATGATAGTGAGCGTCAAACAGCAGTAATACAAACAGCAGGTTTTGGTGTAGTAACTTTAAAATGGATTATTCCTTATAGCAGAGTATTAAAAAACACATATGTTAGATTACGGTATTTTGATTCAAAAGAAGATGCTACAAAGTCTGATCATACTGTTAATTATGGAGAAGTAGAAGACCATCGAATGTATATTCTTGTTCCACAAATTACAAATCCAATGTTACCAAATAAAGCAAAGTAGGTATGAAACAATATTTTATAATTATGATGTGTATTATTAGTCCTTTTATTAGTTTTTCTCAGACTGTTAACGAAGGAGTAATGGCTATTCTTCCAGATACAAATGTTTCAACTGTATCAACTTTTGATAATATTTCATCAGGTGTTGTTGTTAATAATGGAAATTTTTATTTCTATTCTAATTTTATTAATGATGGACTTTATATGTATGATAGTCAAGAAAAAGGATCCTTAGCTGTTTTTCAGGCATATGATCAAAATACAGGAAAGCAAGAGTTAAGAGGCACAGTACCAAGTGAATTTTATGATATTTTGTTTGACAATTTAACACCTAATTTTGCATTTGATTTAAAAAATGATATAAGTATAGGAGGTATAGCGAATTTTAAAGAAGGAATCATACGTATAGATTCTTTGGATGGAGCTATGGTATTTAAAAAAGGAGCAAAAGCTATTAATGTATCAGACTTAAGTTTTGCTGATGGTATAGTTGAAAAATTAGGCAATGAGAGTTTTGAGTTTCCTATTGGAAATAAAAAAATTTATAGAATGGCTGCAATTTCAGCTCCTAAATATAGTAGTGATCGTTTTTTTTCAAGATATCACTTTGCTAATTCTAATAATCGTGATAACCATTCAAAAAAAGAAGCAGCTATTGACATTATTGATGATAAAGAGTATTGGATAGTTGAAAAAGAAAAGAATACTCAATCTAATATTATTTTGACATTGACTTGGGACGAAAGGACTACACCAGAAGTGCTTTTAAAAAAAGCAGAGAAAAATTTACGTATTCTTAGATGGGATGATATTGAGCAAATGTGG
>DATBUC010000027.1:0-2920 GCA_036516515.1 Erysipelothrix sp.
CTATGCACAAGGTAAACCCCTTAAAGCTTGCAGGCATTGCAGGAAGGATGATGGAGCAATTAGACGAAGAGCACAAGGCGAAAGCCTTAAGACGTCAAGAGCTGGAAGAAGAATTAAGAGCGTTAGCCATGGAGCGGGAGCAACTAGGCGAACGGATGAGACGGTTAAGCAGTCAACTAGATAGAACGTAATACAGGAAGCCTAGTTATATAACTAGGCTTTTTTGTTACTTATTTTTTAAA
Organism: Erysipelothrix sp.; assembly: GCA_036516515.1. Classification (GTDB taxonomy): domain Bacteria; phylum Bacillota_I; class Bacilli_A; order Erysipelotrichales; family Erysipelotrichaceae; genus Erysipelothrix. Next base: position 243 of record DATBUC010000027.1, read on the forward strand.
AAAAGAAACAGATCGGGAACACGTTCATTCTTTTTCTTGCTGGTGCTGGTAGTTGTTCGCAGTCGTTCGCAGTCGTAAGGCTTGCAGGTGGTGGAGTTGGTGGGATTGTTTGCCGTGGTGCTGGTGCAGGTTACGGGCTGGGCTTGCTGGTGCTGGGCTTGCTGAAAGTAGTGAAGGTTTGCGGTGCTGGTGGCGGGATGGTGGTGGTAGTGGGATGGTGTGGTGGTGGTGTGGTGGTTGTAGTAGCGTAAGAACTTTTTACTAAACAAGGATATAACAGGCACACGCAAAAAATAATAAAAAGCCGTTAACACTTGCAGGAGCCCAGCAAGACAAAAAAAGCCCGTGATAAAATTGTGGCGAACTTTTTAAAACTTTAAGAGCCCGTTACTTTTTTATTGCTGGTATATATTTTTTAAAACAGGCGGGCTATAAATCTGATTATATACCACATTTTAAAGCCCCCTACCTTCCTACCAAAAAGAGTCATTTTTTTTCTGTATATTTATAAGACCACTTACAACTCGCTACTAAAACAAAAACACCAACTCAACCAACCCCAAAATCCACCCATTTTCCACTCTTTTTCTGAACAAGCAAAGTTATCCACAGGCTACCAATAGTTTTCCACATAGTTATCCACAGGTACTACTGCCAAAGTGCTCAAAATGCCCATAAATCAACGAAGTTATCCACAGGCAAGCATAAATAAAATACACAATGAGTTATCCACAGGCTAACAATCTCGAATATAATGACCTTTTAAGGAACTAACAAAGTTATCCACAGGTTTATCCACAGGCTAGAAAGCCTTTCATAGAGCCATTTCAAGGAGTTATCCACAGGTTTGAAAACCATTTATACCAATAGTTATCCACAGGTATGTGAGTTATCCACAGGAGTTATCCACAACCTTAAAAAGTTATCCACAGGCACTAGATTTACGGTGCACAAAGAGTGTACAAAAAAAGCCTATCAAAATGATAGACTTAAACTAAAGCTATTTAATTGTGTACCCCCCTACCTATCGACCAATTTCAGAAAAGCATTCCCACTAATTCTAAAATTTTTATTTTTTTTTTTTTTTTGACTTTCTGAATCAGTGATATCAATTCCTAGACTTTCACATAGAGAGTTGAAATGCAAATCTGAATCTGAAATAACGCTTTCTGATTCATCTAAAAGATTGATATTTGATAAAGGAACATTTAAATCAGCGTGGTACTTTTTGAAATAATCATTCTCAATCTCTTTCTCTGAAAGACCTAAAACTTTCACATAACTCTTAAATGAGTTTAGAATATAACGTAAAACAAACTTATTCCAGTTTGAATTATAAGACTTGAACTCAACAATGTACATTAATGTATCAAGATAAATGATTGAAGCATTCGTTTCATTCATAGTGTCTAAATCATTCTTATCGAAATAATCATAATCAAACTCAATATTGTAGCTATCAGCAAGCGTTAACAAGTGATACATGAAATCACTCGCTTTATCTACTAAAGTCAACTCCTTAGCATATTTATCACTCAATACACTAGCTTGGTTATCAATCGCACACCAAATCTTTGGCTTATTAACACCTTCTCGTTGTGTCTGTGGAATGTTGTAGAAAACGTTTTCATTAACATATCCTTTTTCATCTTTCCAATACTTATGATTTTCTGAATACATAGCGATTTCAGACAGAGCGGTAGCTAGTTGAGCACATAAATCTGTAACATCTTGTCTGTCCTTAGGTTCCAACTCTGGAGCATTAGCTAAAACATATTTATGGTTTTCTTGCATTTTACACAAATTCATTTAAATTCCCCCTATTATAATTGATATTTCTTTGTATATTCCGATAATAAGCTACCAAATGTAATGTCAAAGTTGTTTAAATAACTTATTAATTCTGAAATTACAAAATTTATACTATTGTCGCTCATTAAAAGGTAATCTATTCTCAAATCAGAAATAGATTCAACTAGGTTGCAAAAATCTACATTTAAGCTCTTTTTTACATTCAGAGATACACCCATAACCATATATCTGTGGTTGATACATGGTTCACTATCTAAATGTGTCTGAAATAAGTTAGCCATACGTAGTATTTTACTTAAATTATCCGTAGCTGAATCTAATAACAATTGTTTAGTTTCACTATCATTGAAAGCTTCTTTATTTAAATTCTCTAAACTAAAATGATTAGCAATGCTTGCTGTTTTTGAAACACTAACTATTAAATCAGCTTTAATGCTGTTAAAATAATCTTCAAAAATCACTGTTTCAGTTAAGTCCTTATCTAACATATCATGCCTAAATTGCATTTCCTGCAAAGGTTCTAATTCCATATAATCAAACTCTCCTTTGAAAACATTTTATGAAACATATTTAAATCTAATGTCCTGTACTAGCTTCTCTCAATAAGCCAACCAGTTCTAATTAAATCATCTAATTCTTCCTGTGAATATGTTACATTCTTACTAGATGACACTAAGTGCCACTTTGTTCTCTTTTTTCTCAATAGGATTCTTTGACCTTTATTAGCCCCACAAGATATCTCAAATAATCTCTCTTTTGGTCTATCAATCATTTTCATATTCTTTCTCACCCTATTTATTCTTATTTTACACTCCCAAACTCATGATAGTCTCTTACTCTAAGCACAATCTCTAAAACATCTTCAA
>DATBUC010000028.1:0-1673 GCA_036516515.1 Erysipelothrix sp.
CTTACGACACAACGTCCATTTTGATAAACGAGCACACTCGGTAATCGCAATGCATCGTACACGATTGTTTGCACTTCGAATCCATCGAACTTTTCCGTTGTCTGTAACAAAATCGCATTATGATCATAGTCGCCATTTTGGATAACACCACGTCGCAACAAGTCCAATACAGTTGCTTTTTCTTTAATCGTTAGTTCCACACTTTTCACCTGCCTTACCAAGAATCTATAATCTCCTTAAGCGCTTGTATGCTTGGTTCATAAATCCAAATTCGCTTGCTACCAGCACTACGTCTACGCTCATAAATTTTCATTTTAGGGTGTTGCAAAATATGCTTTTCTAAAAATTGTTTACTTAAACACGTTCGTTTAGACATTTCTTCGAGATCCCAAAACAACAAAATCTCTTCAAAACGTTCATCCAACGCATCATGAAGTTTAGCCTGTAACTCTTTTTCGATAACCTTTTCATCAACTGCTATACTGATCATGCATAACTCCTCCTTATTTAAGGCAACATGTTTGAACCTTTTATTTTATTAGTTCATACAGAAACTCAATCACAAACACTCTTTGTTAAATCGCAAATCGCGATTTAACTTTCAAAAAAAATATCGATTTTCACATTAAAATACTCACTTAAGATAGGCAAATGATTGATTTGCAATCTTCTTTTACCATTCTCAATGTCTGAGTAGTAATGTTGAGTTATCCCAATAACATCGGCTACTTCTCTTTGAGTTAATGATTTAGAATTTCTTAATCTTTTTAAATTCTTAGATAAGATCAAATTAATATCTGCATCATTCATTTCAACACCTCATTTCGCAATATGCGATTTGTTAATTAAATACTAACATCGCATATTGCGATTGTCAACACATAAAATCTCTTTTTGCGATTTTATGTGTTTATCATCTCAATATGCGATATATTATTCATAGATAGAGGTGAACTTATGCAAAATAATAAACTGCCAATAAGATTAAAAGAGCTTAGAGAATCTAGGGGCTTTATGCAAAAGTATGTCGCTGACAAAATCGGTGTGAAAAGCAACACTTTATCTGGCTATGAAAATGGAACACGTTCACCTGATCCAGATATTATAATTGCATTAGCCGACTTTTATAATGTAACTACTGATTATTTGTTAGGTTATTCTGATTCTCCTCAATTATCTAACGAGGAAGAGTTCAATAAATTTATTGCTGATCCAGAGCTTGAAATGTGGTATAGGCAGCTACCTGATAATAAAGAAGAAGATTTGCGGGCCCTGAAAGATATGTGGGAGATAATCAAACGCAATCAAAACAATAAATAGCTTTGATTTTTGTAGTGATCGCTGCACGATGATAAGTAACAAACCGCAGCCCTTAACGGACTGCGGTTTTTATTTGTCATTTATGTAGGTATATATTATCAAGGTATATTGAAGGGGGTTTTTGTATTGAATTTACAATCTGGCTCATTAACTAATGAACCACCACAGTCACCAAAAAAGGAGAAGGATTTTAAAAAGTGGATTGGTCCATCCATTATCTTGCTTATTTTTTTAATCTTACTCCTAACTAAATCCTATGACTTGTTCCAAAGCATTGGAGCAGCAAGTTTGTTTGGTTTATTGGCATACGGAATTTATTCACTATTCACATTAAAGAAAAAGATACCGTATCG
>DATBUC010000029.1:0-43860 GCA_036516515.1 Erysipelothrix sp.
ACAACGCCAGCACTGCCGGCTGTTGGTGTGGCACAAATTAATCCCATTGAGGCATTGACTTCATTAGTACCCATGGCATTTTGTACTGCCGTTAAAATGGTGGGATCAGAAATCATATCACCTTTTTCGATATAGGCGTGTAACTTCTGGGCGTCGCCCCCTGTTAATCCTGTTTGCGAAAAGACTCCGGCTTTCCCATTTTCAATACTTTGCATCATAACTTCTCTTTGCGAAGCCATAATTTCCCAAATGCGCTCACGACTAAATCCAGAATCATTCACTTCTTCTTGAATAATCACTTCTGATAATGATCCTTGCGCTTTGGCTGCTTTCACAAGACTTTCGATGGTATTAAACATGAATATCAGCCTCCCTTAAATCAATATACGCCACATCTTCTACGTGTTTAATTGTTTTTAATATCGCGATAGCATTACCAATCTCATCATGATCGTCAATTTCAATTACCATGTAAGCTTCGATTCCCTTACCTTCTCGCTCCACTCGCATAGTTGCGATATTGAGATCAAGATCACTCATGACACTTGCCACTTTCGCAATCATGCCAGGACAGTCCAAATGTCTGATAAGGATTGTTGGGGTTTTGCCATCGATATTCACTTCAATACCATCTATATCAACAATTTTGGCACTCCCACCACCGATTGATTCACCGGTAACTTCTACTTTACGATCCCCTTTACGCATTACAAGTCTGGCGGTATTAGGATGGGCTACTTTATCTGCAAGGGGGATAAAATTAATTTTGATGCCTTCTTGTTGGGCAATATGTAGTGATTGATGTAATCTGGCATCATCAGGATCCATGCCTAAAATGCCACCGGCTAAGGCGACATCAGTGCCGTGTCCACGATAAGTCTCAGCAAACGATTCATAAAGGTAAATGTTGACGCGTTCTGGTAGATCTTTAAAAACAGAACGGGCCATTTTGCCAATTCTCGCCGCTCCTGCTGTATGTGAACTGCTGGGTCCAACCATTACAGGACCAATAATATCAAACACTGATTTAAAATTTTTATCGCTCATGACAACCTCCTATAAACTTTGTTTTGGTAAAACATCTTTAGGGATGGCACTTTGATATGGCTTCCCTTTGGTTTTAACTTTAAATTCTTCTTGTATTTGTAGTAATAATGCAGGATTTTTCAAGACATCGATGGCCGTTGCTGCCATAATTTGTGCGGCCCGCATCATCCCTTTATGCGCAAAGGCTGAAGTCCCATTATCAACCCATTGCCAAGAATGCATTGGAGTCCCGTGTGGCTCACATGTGACAAACATTTGGGCTGTCGGGACATTCCAACTCACATCACCAACATCTGTTGAGGCATAGCCCCGATCCCAAATTTTAAAATCGGCTATCGTCTCATTGATGGGTGTTTGTGCTAATTTAAGCAATTCGTCATAACTTTTGTTGGGATAATAGCGGGCTAAGCGATCTAAGAAACTGGGTTCGATTGTTTTTGTTAGATATTTCTTCGCATGTTTGTAGTCTTGACGGTCAAATGCACTCTCTATATTTTGCGCATGATGATACATCAATTCTGACAGTTTTTTATTCGCGAGATAATCAGCACAAGCAGAGTCCCAAATGATTTCCAGTTCTGTTTCTGTCATCAGGGCTGCTCCTTGAGCAATCTTTTTCACCCGTTCATAAAGCTCATCAACTTTTTCTGTTGTTTCATGTCTAATAAAGTAATGTAGGGCTGCTTCTGATTGCACAACATTGGCAGCATTTCCACCCGCATTAACAAAGGCATAATGAACACGCGCCACATCATCCATGTGTTCTCTTAAAAAGTTCACACCGATATTCATTAATTCAGCGGCATCCAAAGCACTGCGACCTAATTCAGGTGCTGCCGAAGCGTGGGCAGATTTTCCATTAAATTTAAAATATACTTGATAAACTGCCAGGGTTCTTTCACCCCATACGGCAGTCAAATCGTAAGGATGCCATGTCAAGGCAATATCTAAATCATTAAAACAACCGGCCCGCGCCATAAACGCTTTACCATAGCCACTCTCTTCTGCAGGTGCACCAAAGACACTGACTTTACCTAAATGGGGATTTTCTTTAAGATAATCCTTTACCGCTAAGGCAGCAGCAACAGAACCTACCCCCAGTAAATTATGACCACAACCATGCCCGGCAGTTTTATTCTCGCAAGGCTTTGGTTGATAGCTTTGAGCACACTGGCTCATATTTTCTAAGGCATCATATTCAGCCAGTAAGCCAATATGTGTTTCTCCTGTCCCATAGCTTGCGATAAAGGCATGCTCCATATCCGCAATGGGGCTTTCTATCGTAAAACCTTCACTACGTAAAAAGGCCTTTAAAGCAATGGCTGATTTTGGGGTTTCAAAGCGGACTTCTGAATAATCCCATATTTTTTTGCTGAGTTCTTGTAATAGTACTGATCGCATATCCAGCGATTTTTTTATGCTTTCCACACAAGTCCCTCCATGTCATAAAAGCGTTCGAATGAACGCTTGGGTTAAAGCATATGATTGAGTTGATCACATAAAACCAAAAGTGCTTTGGTTTCAGTGAATGTAATCGGTGCGGTATTTGTTTCAAAAAACACCAACACTTCCTTTAATAAATAAGAATAAAGCGGATTGGGATCGTTAATTAAAGCATCTTCAATCGCCCGATCCTCATTTTTAATTATAGCACTAAATTCGTGCATGTTTTTAGTAAATAGTTCAATTTCAAAAGGAATATGATCAACAGTTCCTTTAAGGATGTAGATGTCACCTTGTAAATTCAGGGAAATAATGTCTATCTTTTGATCACTGAGTCCTTGCAACATTGATAAGGCGTGGATGCCATACCAATGAAATGCTGGAATATCATCTTCTAAATAAAAGGGCGCTTTAATTTGGATAAGATTTGTTTTATCACTGATCTCTGCTTTCAAACGTTGAATAAAGGGAGTAAAGCGTAATGCAGAGGCTGAGAAAATCTTGAGTCCTTTTTCAGTAACATATTTTTCTATTTGTGCCAGTTCATCTAGTTGATAGACCAGTGGCTTATCAACGAATATGGGTTTATTGAAATGCTTAATGGCTTCAAGTGAATCGAGATGATAATTGGCATCCACACCTAAAATCATAAAGGCATCATGATCTTCAATGTCTTCAATCCCCTCAACAATATTGACATCTAATGTATTGAGTACATTTAAGATCGTCTCAATCCGGTTCACGGACATTGGTAAGTCACTGCGTCGATCTACATATACTGTTTTGACGCGATAATCGCTGTTTATTTTCTCTTTGTTAATTAAGCGCGTAAAGGCGCTGACATGGGTAGAGTCAGCACCGATAATGGCTATTTCTTTGCAGCGATTTGACGCCATGATTCTAGATTCTCCTTAATGAAGTCATAATCTGCGTATTCTTTATATTCTTTTTCTACTCGGTTTAATTCTTCTAATTGACCCTCACTTAAGCATTCATGGTCCATTAAACAAGTATTGCCTTTTAATAAACCTGAGCGTGATAGCATTTCATTAATACCGGCAATTGAGCCTTTGAAATTATTTTTAACATCGAAGAACGCTGCATTCATATCTGTGACCTTAACACCTTCGGTTAAGAGTTTGTCATAGTCTTTATTGGCTTTTTTCGCTTCTTTGATTCTATGGAATAGTGCTACTGATGATTTTGTCCAAGCAGCCCAATGTCCTAATAGACCCCCAACAATTTCTTTACGGTAGACTTCACCATCAACTTCAAATTCGTAAGTTGTGAGTAAATCAGCGACGATATTATCATCGTTTCCTGTATAGACAGCAATGTCATCTCGTTGACTTGAATGAGCAATGGCTCTTAATACATCGAGTGTTTGATAACGGTTAAAAGGGGCTGTCTTAACGGCGCATACGCCTTCTATCTCCATAAATTCATGCCAGAAGTCGTATGAGAAAATACGGCCACCTGCTGATGGTTGTAGATAGAAACCAAAGAGAGGAATTTCTTGTGCCACCGCACGGGTACGATCTAAAATTTCTGCTTCTGTTAGATCTTGGAGACCACCCATTGCAAGAAGGCCAAGATCATAGCCAAGACTGGCAGCTAATTTTGCTTCTGCTACAGCCTGTTCTTTAGGACCTGATATCCCCGCAATTTTGATAAAAGGGCGATCTAAATCTCTTTTATTAATTTCTTCAATCGCCATTCTTAATACCGGTTCATAAAGATTAAATTGAGGATCACGGATTTCAAATTGTGTCGTATGCACCCCGACTGCCACACCATCAACACCTGCATCAATATAGTAATGAGTTAAAGCGCGTTGGCTTAACTCATCTAAAGACTTATCTTCATTTAAGGCTAAGGGATGGGCTGGAATGGCTGCACCTGAAAATAGTAGTTCTTTTATTTCTGGTTTTAATCTTGAACTCATTTTAAAACTCTCCTTCTCTTTCTTGGAAGTGGGTTGGCTTATCATCTAAAGCGCCACCATTAATCATCCAAGTTGTGACATATTTAATCATCTCGCGAATTGTCGTTTGTGGATAACCAAATAATTCATGTGATTTTGAAGCATTACTTAACAGGGCACTATCTTGTTCTTCACCAACAAAAATTGGTTCGATATCAAATTCTTTACCAATCATTGTCGCTAACCAGCGTACTGATAATGTTTCAGGACCGGTGATATTAACAATGTTTGCGGGACTTGTTGTGTGGTTAAGGGCTCTAATGGCCATTTCACAAGCATCCGGTTGCCAGATCACGTTGACATGTCCCATGGATAAATCAATCGGTTGTTTGTTTAAGACCGAATGGGCTAATTCAACAAGCACCCCATAACGAACATCAATAGCATAATTTAAGCGATAAATGAAAGTTGGTGTACCATTTTCTTTTGAGAAATATTCAAAAATTCTTTCACGACCTAAGCATGATTGAGCATACTCGCCATAAGGCTCTGGTTTATGTTCTTCTGAAGGTGCTGCTGCTTTTACATCAACCAATTCATAAACAGTTCCTGTTGAGAAGGCAACAATTCTTGAATCTTTAAATACTTCCGCAACCTTACCTGGTAAGTAGCTATTTAAGGCCCATGTAAAGGATTCATTACCCGTTGTACCAAACTTATGACCTACCATATAAATAATATTTTCTACTTGTGGTAATTTTTCTAAAGCACCTGGTTCTAAGAAGTCTGCTACAATTGTTTCCAATCCCATATCGTCAAATCTTTGACGGTCTGAAGCGCCGCCACTAAAGCGGGCAACCCCATACACTTTCTTTTCAATATTTGCTTCTTTTAATGCATTCATAAGGAGGGCAGCAAGGTTGTAGCCCATTTTTCCACTAACACCTAAAATCATAATGTCGCCATCGATTTTTGCGATATCATCAATTAATTTTTGACTTGGTGTATACATTTTTGTTTCGATTTCTTGTAAAATTGTCATTTTTATTGTCCTTTCTTATAATTAAATATTTGCGTTAAATGTGGCGCGCCTTTGACATCTAAACTTGCATAAGCGTCTGCATAATCATCAAGGGCAAAGTCTTCGCCATAATAACCATCTACAATAATTCTCTTTTCGCTCACAAGACGCACAAATTCGCCTGTGTTGCGTCCTTCAGTCCAACGCACATAACCATAAGGATAATCAACAGCAGCTTTTTCATAGACTTGATCATATCTTCCTGGTCCACCAGCGCGTGAAATAATGATTTCAGCTTCTTTACCAAACATGAGTTCTCTTTCATAGTTAGGTTGAATATCTCCAACAATCACTGATTTACCACGATCGCGAATCCATTCTAAGCTTTTGTTGGTAAGGTAGGTAGAGTCGCCACCAACACATAAGAAGACTGCATCAGCACCTTTTCCATTGCTTGCTTTGTGAAGCGCAGCTTCCATTTCTTTTTCATCGGAATATGATTTAATACCTGAGATTGCTTCAAGTAATTCTGCTCTTTGTGCTGAACGATTAAGCGGTAAAACTACGATACCAGCTTGATGAGCAATTTGTGAGATTAATTGACCATAAATACCTAAACCAACAACTACAGCGACTTCACCAAATTTTAAATCTGCTTGGCGTAATGCATGAATTGCGATCGCACCCAAACCACCCATCGCAGCTTGGCGAAGGTCAACATGATCTGGGACCTTTACTGCTAATGTTTTTGGTACACAAAGATATTCGCGATGACCTGTATAGGGTGCGCCATAAACAGCAACACGATCGCCAATTTCAAAGTCGGCTCCTTCACCCACTTCCACAACTGTTCCTGCAGCACTGTAACCCAAGGCGACAATTTGTTCTTGAGAATTACCACTCATGGTAAGCTCTGTTCCTGGGCTAATCGCCGAGAATTCTGTTTCTACTAAAACGTATGAAGGTAAAACTTCAGGTTTTTCTTTTTCAAATACACTTATTTTTCCATTTTTGGCTCCGATATAACGCATATTTCCTCCTTTATAAAAATGCATATGTGAATACGCTTTCATTATAACAAGTCTTTTTATGAATTATAATTGTCCATCTTGCTTGATTTTTGTATTATGTTGCTTTTAAGTAAAAATAAAGACTTTTTTAATACAATTCGGACTATCTTATACAAATGTGCTAGTTTTCTTGTGTACTTTGCCCAATTATAGGAGAATACGAGTGAGGCGATGAAACATGAAAGAATTGCAGTATAAAGTTTATGACTTTGCTGATCCAAAATTCCCAATCCACTTTGAGTATGTCAATCTCAAAGAAGATGCAGAAAGTACGCCCCATTGGCATACAAATATAGAGATTATTTATTTTCTCTTAGGTGAAGCAAACGTTTTAGTTAATGGACAAATGTACCATGCAAAATCTGGTGATATCGTGATTATTAACACAAATGATATTCACAGCATTAAAGCAACATCAGAGCAAATTCACTATTATTCTTTAGTATTAGATAATACTTTTTGTGCGGAACAAAATTTTGACACACTGAATACCCAATTCAATGTTTTAACGCGTGATACAGAAATGAAAAATATTTTTCAAATTATTGGTCATGAAATGAACAAAGAAAAGAAGTATCACAAAGATGCGGTGCGAGCCCTCTCTATTACCATGTTGATTTTATTATTTAGAAATCAACGCGTCGAAGTAAGGGATCATATTGATACACAAGTACCACAGTTACATTATGTAAAAGATGGTATTCAGTATATCCATCATCACTTTACCGATGATATTAACCTTGATGATATTGCTGAACATGTTGGTGTTAGTAAATATCATTTCTCACGAGTTTTTAAAGATGTGACTTCAATTACGATCAATCAATATATTAACTCACTGCGCTGCAACCAAGCGAGACAGCTTCTACTTACCACAGAACTTCCTGTCAGCGAGGTTGCCGAGCAAACAGGTTTCAGATCGGTGTCTTATTTCACCAAAGCCTATAAGCGATCCTTTAATCAAACACCTTCTGAAGCCAGAAGACATAAAATGCAACAAAATGCATACTAAAAAAGCACACTTGAACGTGTGCTTTTAGTTTGTCTTCTTATAAATGTGATATAATTAACAAAGAGGCGATCGTATGAACAACATCGAAAAATTATTGTTGTTATTGGCTGAACATAAATTAATAAGCCTAGAACAAATTATGCAAACTTTAAACTTAGGCAAAAGAAGTGTGCAAGATGCATTAAGACATGCCCGACTCGTGGGTAAAACCAACGGCTTTCGGATTGATAATATCAAAAATAAAGGCTATCTCTTAGTCATTGAAAATGCCCCTCTTTTCCACAAGTTTCAACACGAGTTAAATAATGTGCCCGCTGAGATTAATACTGAAACCAGAATCAATCTTTCAATTCTTTTTTTGATACAAAATTCTGATCCTGATTATGTAACTTATGATGAAATTGCTGATTACTTAGCTTATCCGCGTAGCACGGTGGTTGCTGATAAAAATAGGATTGAAAAAATCATCGCTAAATATCACTGCTTCATTTCTAGCAAAAGCCATTATGGTTTACAGCTCATAGGTGATGAACAATGCAAACGTAAACTTATGTTTGAAATCTATGCGACCGACCCCATTATATTGCAAGCTTATGAACGAGAACTTTTAATGCTTAAGGAATGGGTCAAACAAGCTTTCAGTACACATGCGATTTATGCCGATGAGTATTTATTACATAGTGTTACTTTGATCATTACGATTATCCTGATACGAAAAGATCACCCTTTTCATTTAGAGTCTCAACAAATGCGTCAAAGTGTATATGCCGCTGTAGAAACAATTTTCGGAAGTGTTACTGCTTACTTTGATTTAATGCTTCCCCAAATTGAAGTTGAATACGCTGCACAGGTAATCAGTAAAATTATTTCAAGTAAAGATGTGAACCGCCAAAGCTTTGAAGCAACAAAACAATCTGTTGCTGAGGCACTGATGTTGATGGATCAAAAATATCATACCGATTTCCATGCCCAAGCAGCGCTACATCATGATTTAAGTTATCATACCCATGCACTACTCAAACGAAAATCAGTCAATTACTCAATTAATAATCCTTTACAACCTGATATTTCTCCACACTACACAGCCAGTTTACAACTTGCTCGCACATTTATTGATGTGCATCCCCAATTATCAAAGCTGCCTATATCTAAATACGATATTTACTTAATTTCTCTTTTCTTTAGAACTGCTTTTGAGAAATATAAGCACGATGTTTTGTCTAAAACCTATCATATTAACTATATTTCTCAATCTTTAATGAGTTTTACTAAACTCAATGTCCAACTCTTACAGTCAGTATTTCCTAACAGCCAAATAGATATTAACGGAGATGGTCATTATGATTGGGTGTTCTATACTCAAGATGCTATCTTACCCCGTTTTTTAGATTTAGAAAAAGCTTATATCATTCGTAACATGTTGAACCAAGAAGATTTACGCAAGATTAAACGAGATGTCATCTTGAAGCGTTCAAACATCAAAGCTGATCGGACACTAGAAGCGCTTTATCAACCCTTAGATACATTAATTGATGCGCGTTCAGAACCTGTCATTTCTCTTTTTAAAAAACAGGGTCTCATTCCACTTAGTGCCTATCATGAGCCCTTACTCTCTTATGAGAATATTCATCTCTATACTGATATTCTTGACGAAGGCTCTCAACCTTTTATTACTTTTGAAGTTAAACATAAAACGGAAATTAATTTGTATTTATATCTTTCGATGGAACTTTTTTATCTTTATTACGATCTTGATATTGTTTGTGACTTTATTATGCAGAATTTAAACACCTTTTTATCTGCGGATAGTCAAGCGATAGCAATTTTTATTAAAAAGACAATTGATAAAAGAAATGCTCACACATAACGTGTGAGCATCTTTTTATTTTTCTAGTTTTGTTAAGATTTGATTGAGAATAATACCTACAATAGCGGCTAAACTCATACCACTTAAAACAGTTTCACTGGTAATTTGAATACTGGCGCCACCCAAACCAATAACTAACATGGTTGAGACAATGACCAAGTTTTTCATTTCACTTAAATCTGTTCTATCTTTAATTAAGACTTTGACCCCGTTAGCGGCAATCAGACCATATAGAATAATAGTCATACCCCCAATGACTGCCCAAGGGATACTGGAAATAAATGCTTGAATCCAACCGAGAAAGCCTAAGCCGATGGCAAAAATCGCGGCCAAGCCTGTGACCCACACTGAGCCAACTCTTGTCATGGCAATGACCCCTGTGTTTTCCCCATAAGTAGTATTGGCTGGTCCACCAATTGCAGCTGACACAAATGTGGCAAGTCCATCCCCTAATATTGTACGGTGTAAACCTGGTTCTTTTAAGAAGTCACCACCAGTGATTTCCCCTAAAACAATGTGGTCACCAATATGTTCAGCGATGGTAACAAGTGCCAACGGTGCAAAGACAACCACAGCAGAAAAATCAATTGGATAAGTCCCTACGAATTTAAAAGGCGGTACTTGAATAAAATTATAACCTACAAATACTTCTTTAATATTCACTAAACCAAATATCATTGCACTCACATACCCAACGACTATTGCGACTAAGAAAGGAATGACTTGGAAGAAACCACGTCCTCTCATTGATACTAAAACTACGGTTGCAAAGGTAATTAAAGCGACAAGAGGTACTTTCCATGAAGCGCCGTCTAAACCAATATATTTACCTTGTTCTAAAAGCGGTTCAATCCCCATCAAACCTGCTTCTTTAACTGCTGTTGGCGCAAGTGATAAACCAATTATAATAATCATCGGACCAATAACAACAGGCGGTAATAATTTTTTGATCCAATCACTACCCGTAAAGCTGATGATGAGTGCTACAATCATATAAATCACACCCACAACCATTAAGCCAACATAGGCACTTTCAATGCCCCCTGTGGATGCTGCGGCCGTAGCGATGGTTGAAATATAAGCGAAACTGCTTCCTAAATAAATGGGTACTTTTGCTTTGGTACATGCGATATAGATTAAAGTTCCAATCCCACTTGCGACAAGGGATACACCGACATCAAGGCCGGTTAAAATCGGCACCAATATCGTCGCACCAAACATTGCGAACACATGTTGGAAGCTTAAAACTATCCAACGACTTAACTTTTCAGGTTTTTCCTGAATCCCTACAACTAATTGCTTTTCCATACTAACTCTCCTCTTCCTTTTGGATCGTATATGGGTCGCTCATAAAAAAAGACACCATAAAGGTGCCTTTAAATATTGAAGGTAAAAAATATTTCGTTTTTTATACCTTGTTGTGCTCTCGTCACAACTTAAAGGACCTATACGATTGCTAGTATAACACAGAAAAAAAGAATGTAAAGATTTATGATATAATTATTCAAGTGTAAGGAGGCGGCTTATGAGAGATTTCTATAAACATATGAGTGTAATAATACTGCTATTTATTCTATGGTTGGGCTTAGCACAACTCAAAGATCCATTAATTATGGTCATGACGCCCCTTTATATTACAATCTTGGTTGCGGGTTTATACATTATTAAATATTATGAAAATATTGACTTATCGCTGATGATCTTAAGAAAAGAACGATTCTTTAAAGGGACAATCTTTTTTCTTTCCATGTCTTTATATCATCTATTAAAGCTGCACCATTATTTCGCGATTGCTTTCAGTATCGCCTTTTATTTATTTTTTGCATTATTCTTACTTGAAGCACTATTATTTAATCAACGAATTAAAAGAAAGAGGGATTTTTATGAATCAAACCATTAAAACACAATTGAATCATCGTAGTATTCGTAAGTTTAAAGATAAGCCGCTTGATACTGAAACAGTTTCATTGCTTGTAGATGTTGCAAGACACACTTCTACGAGTAACTTTATGCAATCGTACTCAATACTGAGTATTACCGATGAAAAATTGAAAAAGGAAATTGCGCATATTTGTAAACAAACGTATGTTGCTGAGTCGGGTCATTTGTTTATCTTTTTAATTGATCAACATCGTAACGCCCAAATCGCTCAGGAAAAAGCGCTTGACGTTTCAGTTTTAGAGACTTTTGATCGCTTCCAAATTGCCTCAAGTGATGCCCTCTTAGCAGCACAAAACGTCTTAATTGCAGCTGAGAGTATGGACTTAGGTGGTGTATTTTTAGGTAGTATTCTCAATCAGGCTGATGAAATTATTGCTCTGTTAGACTTACCTAAGTATGTCTTTCCCATCATTGGTCTTGCTTTAGGTTATCCTGATCAAAGTCCACAACTCAAACCCCGTTTACCCCAAAACGTAATGCATTTTGAAAACACTTATCAAACACTCGATAATTATCACGATGCTTTAGGTGATTATGATGAAATTGTGCAAACCTACTATGATTTACGCGATGAAAATCGTCGTGTAGATGCCTTTACCAAACAAATCGAAGCAAGCATGGCAAGGAAACCAGAAGGGCGTATGCGACTTTTAGCGTATTTAAACCAGCAAGGGTTGTTGAAAAAGTAATGCATCATTTTCTCAGCACACTTTCATTTCATCCATTAATTGTTGAAGCCGTCGCCAACTTAAGCTTCGATCGGTCTGAGTCTGTCTTTAATGACCTTGATGCTTACAATAACTTAAGCCCATTAGAACGATTTGAAGCCAGTTATCAAAGTCTTCCGTTTTTATTAGCAAGCTATAGACAACTCAATATTGAAGAGCAAATCATCCATGACACCTTGCAAGATCTCAATTATCGCACCATGAAATATTATAAACAACATCAAGCATTAGGCTTAGATGCTAAGGATAGTAAGTGGCTTAATTTATTGTTTCAAGCACAAATATTTAAAATTGGCAGCTTACGCTTTCAAAAATTTCCTTTAGACTATCAAGAAATTGAAAGAGAAGGGATCGACGCGATGCCGCTTGATGACAGTATTAAGAAGAGATTTCCTGAAAACACACCGATGATTAATGTCCATATCGAGACGGCAACCGACTTTTCGCAAACTGCCGTGACGCATGCTTTTCAAAAAGCCCAAAGCTTTTTTGAAAAAACATTTCCTGATTACCAGGCACAATATTTTATATGTCGTACATGGTTATTGCATCCTTCCATTAATAGACTCTTAAAGGAAAATTCAAATATTTTTCAGTTTAAAGAGCGTTTTAAAATCATTGCGACTTCACCAAATTACACCCAAGCACTGCAAAGAATTTATGGAACCGATAACTTAGACCAGATTGCTTTACAAGATAAAAAAACCAGTTTACAAAAACAAGCGTTCGTAAACTATCAATCCTTGGGTGTTGCTTGTGGTGTTATTAAGATAGAAAGGGAGCCATAATGAAAAATCCATTTCCTTATACATTAGACAATAAAAGATATCAAACATTTAATTATTTCGCTAAAAAGACTTATGGTGATAAGACTTTTAAAGTTGGCATCGATGCCGGTTTTACTTGTCCTAATCGCGATGGGAAAGTTGCGCATGGGGGCTGTATTTTTTGTTCGGCATTTGGTTCTGGTGATATGATTTTAAATAGCGATGATATTGAAAAGCAGATCCAACATAGTACAAAAATCATGGAAAATAAGTGGCCTGATGCTAAAAGAATTGCTTATTTTCAAGCTTATAGTAATACTTATGCCCCTTTAGCAAAATTAAAAGAATTATATAATCCTTTCTTTGAGGATGATCGTTTTGTCGGTATTGATATTGCCACAAGAAGTGATTGCTTAGATGATGAAAAGATTGCTTATTTCGCTAAGATGGCCAAGAAAAAAGATCTTACGATTGAGATTGGCTTACAAAGTATCCATCACCGTACGGGTGAGTGGATGAATCGTGGTCATGATTTAGCGTCAGTTGATGCTGTAGTGAAAAAATTGAAAGCAGCAAATATTCGTACATGTGTACATATTATTAATGGTTTTCCTTATGAGACATATGAAATGATGATGGATACGGCACGCTATGTCAGTAAGTTGAACCCCGACATGATTAAAATTCATATGTTACATGTTATTAAACCCAGTGTCTTGGGTATTCAGTATCTGAAAGAACCTTTTCCCTTACTTTCGATGGAGGCATATGTCTCATTAGTTGTTGATCAAATAGAAATTCTTCCACAAGAAATGGTCATTGCTCGACTTACGGGTGATGGCGTTGCTGATGATTTACTTGCACCCATGTGGACGAAAAAGAAAACGATTGTTTTAAATGAAATTGATAAATTAATGGTTAAACGAAACACTTGGCAAGGTAAGTATCATGATGTGGCTTAAATTAGTCCTGCTTATTGTGCTCCTTACGCTTGTTTATTTATCGCCTAAATCTTTGATACCAAAATTAGTATTTTACTTATTATTAGGTATTCTTGCCAGTCCTTATCAACTTAACTTGGTTTATACTGGAGCTTTAAATCGCTGGGGACCCTTTATTCGTAACTTTTCTTTAGCGGTCATTCTTTTACGTTCTGGTTTGGGCTTGTCTTTAAGTCACTTTAAACATCAAGCCAAGCCCTTGTACCTTTTAAGTACACTGCCCGCCTTATTTGAAGCGTTAATGATTGGATTAAGTGCTTATTTATTTTTTGGTTTTTCGCTAAAACCAGCCTTTTTATTAGCCTTTATGTTGGCTGCTGTTTCGCCAGCGGTTATTGTCCCCAAGATGTTGGAAATTATGAGTTTAGATGATGAAAGAAAAAAAGATGCTCAACGCATTCTCGCCGCAGCATCTTTAGATGATGTTTTATCAATGACGCTTTTCTTTTTGATCCTTAATGGGACTGGTGGATTCTCATGGCGGAGTCTTTTGTTTCTGCCTTTAAAACTCATTGCTTCTGTCTTACTTGCTCGCCTTATGAGTCAAATATTATTGTGGCTTAAATTACCTTTAAAGTATAATCTCTTGCTCTTAATAATCAGTGCTTATCTTTTGCAAACAAGTGATGTATTGTTTGTGTTGCCTTTACTTAGCATTATCTTTATGGGCGTCTATGTGGCTGAAATATGGCCACAAAACAAAAACTATTATGAAAAATATTTAAGCAGCTTATGGTCGTTATTAGAGATAGCTTTATTTTTCTATGTCGGGACGATTATTAATCTTAGTCTTGCGCGTTCTGTACTCTTAATGGGATTTTTGATTATCATCATCGGCTTAATGGGAAGATTTATTGGTGTCTTTATTGCTACTTATGAGCTTAAACAGGATAAAACTTTTTATTACATTGCCACAATTCCCAAAGCAACTGTGCAAGCAGGCTTAGCCAGTGTTCCTTTAGCTTATGGTGTTGCTGCTGGGGAAACCTTGTTGGCCGTGGCTGTCTTAGCCATATTAATTACCGCACCTTTAGGGGCTTTGTTATTAGAATATTATGATTATCAATTTAGACGAAAAAAAAGTTTCCACTAGGGAAACTTTTTTTAACCTTTAAAATAGAAATATACTAAAACAATAATACCCAATACGATGCGGTAGTAACCAAATGCTTTAAAGTCATTTTTCTTAATATAACCAAGTAAGAATCGAATCGAAAGGATTGAAACGACAAAAGCCACAATCATCCCAACAATTAACATCGCAAATTCAAAGAGACTGAATGCGAAACCGAATGAAACTAATTTTAATAAGCTTGCGCCAAACATCGCTGGAATGGCTAAGAAAAATGTAAATTCTGTTGCAGCATGACGGGATATGCCAAGCATTAAGGCACCAACAATCGTAGCCCCTGAACGTGAGGTACCTGGGAATACTGCAGCAATCATTTGCCAAATACCAATAATAAAGGCTGCTGAGTAAGTGATATCGGCAACTGTTTTCATTTTAGCCGATTTTCCCTTATGCATTGTTTCGACAATAATAAAGAGTACCCCAAATAAAATCAACATGATGGCGACTGTCTTATAATTAAAGAATTTATCTAATTTATCATCTAAAAGAATTCCGACAACACCTGCTGGGATCGATGCGACAAGCACCTTAAACCACATTGTCATAATATCCATATTGATATTTAATTCTTCCGTATAAAATGATTTTGTGAATAAGTTTTTAAATTGGAATTGATAGCCTTGATTCATTCCAAAAGGATAAAGTTTTGGCCAATACAAAATCACAACGGATAAAATCGCTCCCAGTTGGATTACAACAAAGAACATATCTTTAAACTCTGTTCGCATATTTAACTGTAGAAATTCATCAACAAGGATCATATGCCCTGTACTGCTGATTGGTAACCATTCTGTGATCCCTTCAACAATACCTAAAATAATTACTTTTAATAATTCAAGCATCTTTTTGCCTCCATTTACTAACTCTTAAAGTTTAGCATAATCAAGCGCTTAAATCATCCCTTATTCAAATTCTACGGTTTTTGTTTCTGGATCCAATTTGGCAAGTTGTGCTTGCGCGTATAAATCGAATCCTTCCTCCTGTAACATTTTATAACCATTTTGGAAGTTTTTAGAAATACAAATCCCTACAGCAACTAATTCACTGCCATTATCTTCAAGTAGTTTTCTTACGTTTTTAACGACACTGCCGCGGGCTAAAAAATCATCCAATAATATAAACTTACCATCTGTAATACTTTCTTTGCTTACAGTGAGGTAGTACGCTTTATTTTTTGTAAAAGAAAAAGCTTCTTCTTGAGCAAATCTTTCCGCATCTTTTAAGTTGTCTTCTTTTTTGAGAATAATTAATGGTTTATTGGCATAAAAGCCTGCAAAAACACTCGGAGCGATTCCTGATGTTTCAACCGTAACAAAGGCATCAAATTCATAATTTTCAAATCGTTTAGCAAAGTCTTTGCCTAATTCATTCATGAGTTGAGGATCAACAGACTCATTTAAAAATGATTTAACATCCAAGATGTCTTCACTCCGTACGAGTGCTTCAGTATTAATTCTATCTTCTAATAATTTCATATTAACTCCTTTTTTATAAAGTTGCGATATAGGCAATGGAAATTAAAGTAATAAAGTGCATGGTTGTTGGGATTTCCTTTGTTCTTTTCGCAAAAATCATACATATTTCCCAAGAAATAAAACCAAGTGTGAGACCCAGTGCAATGGAACCTGTTAAAGGCATCATGACAATAATGAGAAAGGCAGGGATAATATCTTCAAAGCCCGCATGCCAATCAATGCTTTGAATATTTTGCATCATAAAGATCCCAATAACAATCATTGCTGGTGTCGTTACAGCCGAAGTGATTAATGATAAAAGTGGGAACAAGAATAATGATAACAGAAACAGTAGCGCTGTGACAACTGACATTAAACCCGTTCTTGCACCGCTAATTATACCTGAGACTGATTCAATATACGTTGATAGATTGGAGGTTCCAAACAAGGAGCCTGCTAAACTTCCTAAAGCATCCGCAACATAAATTTTGTTGTTGCTTTCAAAGGCTTCTTCATCCAAATCAGGGATTTGTGACGCTGCTGCAGCAAGGGTTGTTGCTGTACCAAAGAAATCTAAAAAGAGAAAAGTTAAAACAACAATAATCGCTTTCATATTAAACATCGCTGGTAAGTTTTTAATTGAAATTAAAAAGGTCTCATTAAACATTGTACTAATGGCTTCTTTAGGGAAAGCCAGCGGGCTGCCATGAGGCAATTGTGGTAAGGTCGCAATCATCTCAGGGCTCATATGAATCCAACCTTGAGTAGCAGCAAAGCGCATGCTGACACCAGCAACTGCTGCCCCAATCATACCGTAGAAAACAGCATATTGGTTCTTTTTAACTAAGAAGAATGCGGCGACCAGTAAACCTGCAAAAGCAATCACAACATTGGGATTGTGAAAACCACCAAAAGTAATCATCATTCCTTCATCAGGGACAATGATACCGGAATTTTTAAAACTCACAAAAGCAATAAAAATTCCTAAACCGACCGTTCCTGCTTTTTTAATCGTATCAGGTATTGCTTTAATTACCTTCGTTCTAATCCCAGTAAAGGCTAAAATAGTAAACAATATTGATGATAAAAATACGGCTGACAAGGCTTCTTGCCAACTTAAGCCCATTTGCATTACGACGGAATAAGCAAAAAATGCATTCATCGACATACAAGGTGCTATTCCTAAGGGGAATCGAGCATACAGCCCCATAATCAACATCGCAATCGCTGAGGAAATAATCGTTGCGACAAAAACCGCATCCGCCGACATCCCTGCATCAGCTAAAATAATTGGGTTTACAAATATCACATATGACATGGATAAAAATGCTGTAAGCCCTCCTGTTAATTCGCGTTTTATTGTGGAATCAGCTTTG
Source organism: Erysipelothrix sp. (assembly GCA_036516515.1). GTDB lineage: Bacteria > Bacillota_I > Bacilli_A > Erysipelotrichales > Erysipelotrichaceae > Erysipelothrix. The sequence goes on from DATBUC010000029.1 coordinate 17,784, forward strand.
CTGATACCAAAAAAACGATCCAAATGATCCTTCATTGTATCTCTCCTTTTCGTCCTAGATCATCTAAAACTGCCATAAAAATAGCAAAAGAGTCAAAAAAGAATTTTGAATCGTTTGAATCTCAATTGCCATAGTTCATATCTTTACGGGATATGAGTAGAAACTTCCGGACCGTATTACCAGAATTATATGGAGTTTTATGCTACTATCCTAACATGCACAATTGATGAATTCAATGATTTCTAGTAGATTAATTTTATCTTACTTCCTTTTTCGGATTTCTCCACATGAATTTGTTGATCGATGAGTGTTTTCAGTTCTGGCACATGCGATATAATTCCCACTAAGCGATTTTCACCCACTAATTCGATTAAGGATTTCATCGCTTGGTCAAGTGAATGCCGATCAAGGGTTCCAAAACCTTCATCAATAAACAGCGCTTCTATCGCAATACCTCCGACATTATTTTGTGTTACATCGGAAAGACCTAACGCTAAGGATAATGCTGCTTTGAAAGATTCGCCCCCTGATAATGATTTAATACTACGTTTTTTGCCAGTATAGTGGTCCAATACCTCTAAATCTAAACCGCTTTGCGCGACTTTACTTTCGGCTTCTGTTTGTCGGAATAATTCATAACGGTGATCGGTCATTTTAAGCAAGCGCTTATTCGCTTCTTTAATAATAAATTCAAAATAAGCAGCTTGAACGTATTGTTCAAAAGCGAGTTTATCTTGTCCTTTTAAATTACCATTAGCGGTATTAGACAAGCTGGCAAGATAACGATATTTTTGATTTTCTTTATTAAATTCCGCAATGATTTTGTTTGCTTTTTCAATTGCCATACTTAAGACTTTAATCTCAGTATGATGTGATTGTAGTTGTGTTGAGAGTGTATCTTCTAATTTAGTTAAACTTACTTTACTTTGCGTTAATTTTTCTAAATCATATGTTTTTGCTTGCGCTAATTTTTTCTTCAGCACTTCTAGTTCAGTCATAACTTGTAATCGTTTTGTCTGATGCTCCTCAATTGCTTGCTTGGTTTGAGGAAGTTGCGTTATTTGTTCTCTACGTTGTCGATAAGTTATTTCATCAAGTGAGGCGGCTGAAATCTTCTCCTCGAGCGATTTTTTTAACAAATCAAGATTCTTGAGATCACTGTTTTTATTATCACGCAATAATGATAATTTGGTTTCAAGATTTTGTTTACTTCTTATATTTTGCTCTAGCGCCGCTCTGTACTTTTTAACACTTTCTTTGTCTTTTTCAAATTGGAGGCGGTGTTGCTCATAATCTTGTTTTGCTTCAGTATAATTTTTGAATTCTAAATCAGCTTCAAGGGTTTCTAACTGTTTGTTAATAACTGCTTGTTCAGTAAAGGCTTGTTGTAGTGCTTGTTCTATTGTTTTCATTTCTGATTCGTATTGTTTTAATTCCGATTCTAAAGTGGCATGATCCTTTAGCCTCTTTGTTAAGTTTTCTATATCTTCGTTTACTGCTTTTAATTGCGAGGCGATGACTTCATATGCTTGTTTATAGACTGTCATGTTTGTTAAATCCATGAAGTATTCGTGTTCTTCCATTGCTTTACGCTTTGTCTCTACTTCATGCAGCTTCGTTTTTATTTCCGCAGCTAAACCACTTTGGAGTTTCGCCTTTTCTTCGACTTGTTCTGCGAGTTGATTGAGGGTGTCTTCTTCAAGAACTTCTGCTTGAATTTTCGCAGGGCTTGGGTGATGTGTTGCCCCACAAACAGGACAAGGTTGGTCATCTACTAAGGTTTGCGCCAGCAATCCTGCTTGTGATTTTAAGTATTGGCTGCGTTCATAATCATAGCGTGTTTTCACAGTTTGGTATGCTTGCTCACTGTTTTTGAATTGAGCTTGAAGGTTGGCAATATGCTTGTTTTCTTGTTCAATTTGTTGTTGGCTTGCTTGCAAGTCTTCTAATTGTTTAAGTATTTGTGCTTGTCTAAGCTCGTTTTTTTCTAAATTTTGTTGTTTTTCTTTGCATAATTCTAACTTAGTCTTAAGTTCTTGTTGCTCTTCGATGTGTTTTTTAATTCTTTCTATTTCTAAAGTAACTTTAGCGTGTTGATCTTGATGGGCTTTTTGTTTTGTTTGATTTTCCTTTTTATTTCGAAGTAATTCTGCCTGGCGCTCATAAATTTCTAAGCGACGTTCCTTCTCTTTTATATTATGGGATTGATTTTCAAATTGAGCTTCCCGTGCTTTCATGTCTGCTTCTTTGGTTTCTAATTCCCGTTGTTTTTGCTCTATCTTTTCAAGCTCACTTTCATATTCTTTCAAAGAGCGCTCGACTTTTGCTAATGCTTCTTTTTGGGACTGATAATCCTTTTCTATGGGTAAAATATTAATTTGGATGGTTTCAATCTCACTGACTTGTTTTTTTAATTTTTCAATGAGTTCATCTTTTTGAGTTAAGTTATCTTTTTTTGTTTCTAAATGAATCAAACGTGCTTGATCTTCAGCTATCTGTTTGGCTTTCTCGAGTGCTCGTTTGATTTTATCAAGTTGCACTCTACACTCTTGGCGCTGTTGTTCAATTTTTTCATACTGAGCCTGGAGTGCATTTTTATTATCTTGTAGCCAAGTCATAAACTCATCATGAGGTCCAGTATAGTCCATTTCTGCTTTTTGAGTTTCTATAGTGGAGAGGAGATGATCAAGAACGCGTTTACTTGCATTCATATTATCTTTCAATTTTTCTTGTAAAGCTAAGTAGCGGTCTGTGTCAAAAATCGTGCGAAATATATCTGCGCGTTCACGACTATTCGCTATTAATAATTTTTGAAATTCTCCCTGAGCTATCATGACAATTTGTTTAAATTGTTTGGCATTCATCCCCAAGATTGCCTGCATTTTTTCTTCAACTTGGCTGATGTCATCTATTTCAGTGCCATCGGGCATTGTTAAATTGACTTGCGCTTTTTGCTCGGTGAGTCCTTCTCCGACAAGTTTTGCCCGCATGTAACGGGGATTTCTTTTGATCGTATAGATTTCACCTTTTTGTCGAAACTTAAAGAGAACATAGGTTTCATCTTCTGCTTTTGCGTAATCACTTCTTAACATCGTGGTATTTCTAATAGATCCGCTGACATCATTAAACAGTGCATAGCTAATGGCATCAAAAATACTTGTTTTTCCAGCGCCTGTGTCACCAGCTATGAGATACAGACCATGATTGAATTGAGAAAAATCAATACTGGTCTTCTGAGCGTATGGACCAAAAGCTTTCATTTCTAAATATAAAGGTCTCATAATAACGCCTCCATAATTTCTGTGAGATAGTTTTCTTCCTCTTCGTTCATTGATCTCCCATTTTGTAATTCAAAAAAATCGTTAAATAATTCGATATCTGATTTTTCTAATACATTTTCAGCTTTTTCTAATATCATTGTTTGTTCTGTTTGACTGTTTTTTAATTCTAACGTGAGTGCATTGGGATAATACATACGTAACATATTGATTGGGTCATAGGGTGGTGTCTCATCGGTGATGATCGCATGAATTAGATCATGGGAAGGTGCTTTTTTTGCTTCTTCTATGAGTTTATCAAAAGGACCTTCAATCACACGAACATCTTTTTCAGGTATAAGCGGAATGCGGTTGATTTCTAATGTTTCTTTATAATCTAATATGGGTAATGACTTCACATCATTTACTTCAGAAAAAGAATATTTTAACATTGATCCGCTATAGCGAACGGTTTGCTTACCCATTGCTTGGGGTTTGTGGATATGGCCCAAGGCAACATAGTCAAAATCATCAAATAAGGCAGCATCAACACTTTCAAGTCCCCCAAGTTGTTGCCCCACTTCAGAATCTGAAAGTCGGGGTTCTTTTTGATTAGCAATCACAAATTGATGTGCCATTAAAATATTTCTTTCGTCTTTATTAATTTCGATGCGATTAAGTAAAAAAGCGACCGCTTCTTGATAAGTCCGTTGGGTAAATGATTCATGGTGATTTCTAACATAAGATGGCTTGATAAAGGGTAGTAAATAAAAATTAATAGGACCAAATTCATCTGCTAAAGTTACCTTTTCGATGTCTTTGGTAAAATTTGAAACAATGTGGATATTTCTTTTTCTAAATATACCACTGCCAAGCCCGAGTCGCTCGGCCGAATCGTGATTTCCAGAGATAATCAGGACATTAAAATCTTCTGCTTCTAGAGCTGTTAAAAAATCATTCCATAGTGAAAAGGCTTGTTCACTCGGGTTTGTTTTGTCATAAATATCGCCTGCGATCATAACCGTTTCAACTGCTTCATCTTTCATGATTTGCAAGATTTGTTGCAGCATTTTTCTTTGATCGTCAATAAGATCATAGGTACCAAATTTCCTACCAATGTGTAAATCAGCTAAATGTGCAATTTTCATATTATCCCTCTATATTCGTTGTTTCTACACTAATAATACCTTCAGTTTTAGACATAAGTTCAACAAAATCTTTAAAATCTAATTGTTTTGGATTGTCTATTCTAAATACATGGGTATGAATCAATTCGTCACCAAACATTTCTGTACTAAATCTCACTGGATAAGCTTCAACACCCAGTGATGCAAAAACACCTTCGATCTCAATTAAACTGTTTTGTTGCGGTAAGTATTTAACCACGACACGATCAGAACGATGAATGTGGATAAGTCTTTTAAAGACAAATAATGTTGAAATAACAAAGGCAAAACCTAAAATAGCGATTTCATAGAATCCCAACCCCAGTGCTAGACCAATAATTGCCACAGTCCATATCGAAGCAGCCGTTGTTAAGCCTGATATATTTCTTTTAGTGACAATGATTGTTCCTGCACCTAGAAAACCAATACCACTAACGACTTGAGCGATAATTCTCCCCGGATCACTTCGAAAAACACTGGCGATTTCTGGATTAGTGTAAGCTAAGTCCATGACTTGATTTAAAAGTTCCACTTGCATTAAAGCAACGATTGTTGAGCCCACACCTACCAGGATATGTGTCTTCAGCCCGGCATTACTTTCACTTACCTCTCTTTCAAAACCAATGGCACCTGCAAATATAAGTGATAGCAGTAACCTTATAAATACTTCAAACATACAAAATCCTCCTTATTTCATGCAATTTTTTAATTAAGTTTCTTGTCTATATAATACCATATGTGAAACTTGAATACTTTTGTATTTTGAAATCGCTTACTTTATCATATCTAATTGAATTTACTTGAATATATTTGCTATTATAGATTTGTTGAATGTATTTTTCTATTTTTAGTGGTAATATATAAAGGAAAGGCAGGAATTAGTATGAATAAAAAACCAGTAGTTTTAGTTGTTATGGATGGTGTAGGCCTTAATGAAACAGTTGAAGGAAATGCTGTTAAACAAGCGTATACACCTCATTTAGATAATTTAATGGCAACATGTCCAAATATCAAACTTCAAGCACATGGTACGATGGTTGGGCTTCCAACCGATGATGACATGGGTAACTCTGAGGTTGGACATAATGCTTTAGGAGCAGGACAAATTTATGCTCAAGGGGCAAAGCTTGTCAATAAATCAATTGAGTCAAAAGCAATGTTCGCAACCGATACATGGAAATGGTTAACTGATGATCTAGAAGGTAACACCCTTCACTTCATTGGTCTTTTATCTGATGGTAACATTCACGCACATATCAATCACGTAAAAGCGATGATTACCCAAGCGAAAGAAGATGGCGTAAAACATGTCGCCTTACACGCATTACAAGATGGTCGTGACGTTGATCAACAATCAGCATTGATTTATATTAATGATATGCAAGATTTATTTGACAGCTTAAATGATGAAAACTTCCACGCAGAGTTCGCCAGTGGTGGTGGAAGAATGCTTGTGACAATGGATCGTTATGATGCTGATTGGGGCATGGTAGAACGCGGATGGAATGCCCATGTTCATGGCCAAGCACGTGGCTTTGCAAGTGCTCAAGAAGCAATTGAAACATTCCGTGCAGAAGAAGAAGGTCTTTCAGACCAATATATTCCAGCATGGGTAGTGGAAAAAGATGGTAAAGCAGTCGCTCCTATTGTTGATGGTGATGCAGTAATCTTCTTTAACTTTAGAGGAGACAGAGCGATTGAAATGTCAAAAGCATTTGAAATGAAAGAAGACTTCAATTACTTTGATCGTGGACAAGTTCCTAATGTCAAATATGCAGGTATGTTGCAATATGATGGCGACTCAAAAATTCCTGAGAATTTCTTAGTTCACCCACCTCATATTCAAAACACCTTAACAGAAGTCCTTGTTGAAAATAACATGGCTTCATTTGCGATTTCCGAAACTCAAAAATATGGTCACGTAACCTACTTCTGGAATGGTAACAAGTTAGGTAAATTCAGTGAAGAACTCGAAACTTTTGTTGAAGTTAAAGGTGATGATGTAACATTTGACCAAAGACCTTGGATGAAATCAGCAGAAATCACAGACCAAGTTATTGAAGCATTGAAGTCAGATCAATATGACTTCATCCGCTTAAACTTCCCTAACGGTGATATGGTTGGTCATACTGGTGACTTCTTAGCGACAAAAATTTCTGTTGAAGCAGTAGACCTTGCAATTGGTAGACTCTTGCCAGCTGTTAAGAAAGCTGATGCGACATTAATTGTCTTAGCTGACCATGGTAATGCTGATGAAATGGTTGATAAAAAAGGAAAAGTGAAAACTTCACACTCCTTACATCCCGTACCTTTCATTATCTATAACCGCGATGTTGAGTTAAAAGAAGGTCACTTCGGTCTTGCAAACGTAGCAGCGACTGTTTGTGATTTACTGGGCGTTGAACCTCATGAAAGCTGGGAAGAAAGCCTCATTAAATAATCATTCTTAATGAAGCACCTTAAAAAAGGTGCTTTTTTTATGCTATAATATTTACTTGTGACATGGAGGTTATAATATGGAACAAGATCGTTTATATTTAATGAAAGAAGCCCCGATTAAAACGGGTTTATTAAAATTAGGTATCCCAAGTATTATTGGTTTATTAATGATTGGTTTTTATAATTTTGTTGACAGTTATTTTGTTGCCCAATTGGGAACGCATCCAATGGGCGCACTGTCTGTTGCTTTTCCCTTAATGACGTTAATGCCTGGTATTGGTTTACTCTTTGGTAATGGTGCTTCGGCACTCATCTCTGAATTACTGGGTGCAGATAGAACGCATGATGCGGAAACTGTCTTAAACTCAACGTTGTTTTATATTCTTTTATTTTCTTTATCAACACTATTAATGTATCCTTATTTAGAACAGATATTAGTTAAACTGGGCGCTTCACAAGATGTACTACCCTTTGCTATGGATTATACAAAGATTCTCATATTTTCTTTTGTATTTCATATCCCTTCTGTTGCCTTGACTAATCTTGTTCGAGCTGAAGGGGCAACAACGCTGAGTGCGGTATCACAAATTATTGGGTCACTTATTAATATTATTCTTGATCCCATCTTAATGTTTCGCTTTAATATGGGTATCGCTGGTGCGGCAATTGCAACAGCGATTGCCCAGTTTGTCTCTTTTATGATCCTGATTACATATTACTTTAGTGGTAAAAGTCTTCTCAAACTGGATATTAAAAAAGTTAAATTCTATCGTTGGATAATCATGCCAATCTTACACGTCGGTTTACCGCTATTTGCAATTAACTTTTTCCAAAGTTTATCGATGACGATTACAAATGTCTTAGCAGCACAATATGGTGATCACGTACTGGCTTCAATTGGTATTGTGAATCGAATTGTAACCATGGTGATCTTAGGTATTACAGGTTTTTCTCGTGGTTATCAAACCTTTGCCTCTTATAATTATGGCGCAAAACAATTTGATCGATTGGAAGCATCCACAAAACTCGCGTATCAGTGGACAATTTCTGCTTCGATCATTATTGGTTTATTGATTATTGGAATTAGGGGCCCAATCCTTCAAGCCTTTAGTAATGATCCTGAAGTAGTTAGAATTGCGAAAATATCTTTAACGGCTAATGCATTATCCTTCTTTTTATATGGGTATCAAGCCATCGCAATTGTTTACTTACTAGTGGTCAAGAAAAATACAGCTGGCTTTATCTTCAGTATTGCAAGACAAGGGATTGTGTTTATCCCGTTAATTTATTTCTTAAACTATCTATTCAACTTAAACTCTATTATTTATATACAACCTGCCGCAGACATCTTGAGTGCAATCTTACTCATCGGATATATGTTTTTTCTCAAGACAAGCAAACAAAAAGGAGCTGCCTCATAGAATAGTCATCTATTCTATGGAGCAATGCTCCTTTTTTATTCTCTTTTATTAACCAAAGAAACTGAGTAAAAGCCCGGCGGCTATTGCTGAACCAATAACACCAGCTACGTTTGGTCCCATTGCATGCATGAGTAGGAAGTTAGATGGATCCTCTTTTTGTCCTTCTACTTGGACTACACGTGCAGCCATTGGAACAGCTGAAACACCAGCGGCCCCAATCATTGGATTTATTTTTTCTTTCAAGAATAAATTCATAATTTTCGCAACAATCAATCCTGATGCAGTTCCTACTGCAAACGCTACAAGACCCAGTGCGATAATTCCTAAAGTTTGTTTATTTAAGAATGTTTCGGCGTTCGCTGTTGCTCCGACAGTCATTCCTAAGAAAATGGTGATCGTATACATTAATGGACCACGTACTGTCTCAACAAGATTAGAGACAACACCTACTTCTTTAATTAAGTTACCAAACATCAACATTCCTACAAGAGGAGCTGCACTTGGTACAATGAGTGAAACAAGAATGGTTACAACAATTGGAAAGAGTATCTTTTCTTTTTGTGAAACAACACGTTGTTCTACCATCTTAATTTGACGTTCTTCTTTTGATGTAAGTGCACGAATAATTGGTGGTTGGATAACAGGAACAAGCGCCATATATGAATAGGCTGCAACTGCGATTGGACCCAGTAAATGGTCAGCCAATTGGCTTGTTAAATAGAGTGCCGTTGGACCATCCGCACCGCCAATAATACCAATACTTGAAGCTTCCATTGGTGAAAACCCTAATAATAGCGCCCCAAGAAAGGCAAAAAAGATACCAAACTGCGCTGCAGCACCTAATATGAGACTCTTAGGATTTGATAATAATGGACCAAAGTCAGTTGAAGCGCCAACCCCCATAAAGATTAAGGGCGGAAAGACACCTAAACTAACTCCTTTGTACAAGACATCAAGTATCCCCCCAGATTCCATGACTCCTGACAATGGTAAATTTGCAAGTAGCATACCAAAAGCGATTGGTATCAGCAAATAAGGCTCGTATCCTTTGCTAATGGCAAGATATAACAGGATGCAAGCCACGACAATCATAAGCAGTTGACCAAGCGTCATTGCAGCAAAACCAGTTTGATGCAAAAAGTCTAGTAATATATCTAGCATATTATCTAACCTTCAAACTCGATAATATCTTGCCCATTATTTACAACTGCTTTTTCATTTACTAAGATTGATTTTATGATGCCATCACGATCTGATACAATTTCATTTTCTAACTTCATTGCCTCGATAATCATAACAGTATCACCTTTTGATACCTTTTGGCCAGGTTGAGCCATTACACTTAACACAGTACCTTGAATTGGTGCTTTTAAGGTTGCGCCTGCCCCACTTGGTTTCGCTACACTCTCAGTCGGCTGACTTTGTGGTGTAAAGTCACCATCAACTTTTTCTAATTCAACTTCATAAACTTTATTATTAATTGTTACTCTATATTTTTCCATATTCTTCCCTTTCTACTTAATTCTCTTTATCGAATTAATTCTGATATTACTTGCTTCATCCCCCTGTAATAAACAACTGGTAATAATTTTAACGACCAGCATTTCCTCTTCATCATCTTCTTCGATGATTGGTGCAGTTGTTTCTGGGATTACTGCCTCATGAGCTGTCTTACTAATAATCTTAGAGAATAACTCTAAAACAAAAGACAAAAGCAATAATACTACAAAAACGACAAGCATTGAAAAGAGACTTACGCTAAGACCGTCAAGAAATGTAAAGCTTTCATTCATTTTTATGCCCCCTTATCAAATATTTCAAATGCGATAACATCTGATTTTTTTTCTTCTTTTTGAATTATGGCATGTTGGGGAAAGAGAATATAAGAAATAACTTCTTCTTCTAATGCTTCACGACCAATTTTTCCTTCCAATTCGAGTTTCTTTTCGTTATAAACACTTGGAATCTCATCAATTGGTGTTTTCTCAATGATTTCTTCATCTTTAAGAATTAAATCAATTACTTCTTGATTCACTTCTCCTGGAAATCTTCCATAAAGTCCCATTGCATAATCTTTTATTTCTTTTGGAACCATCTTATAACGTTCACCCGTTAGGACGTTTAAGACTGCTTGAGTTCCGACCATTTGTGATAGCGGTGTTACCAATGGTGGATAACCTAAATCTTTTCTAACATTAGGTATTTCTCTAAGTACTTCCTCATATCGATCACTTGCACCTTGGTCTTTTAGTTGGCTCATTAAGTTACTGAGCATTCCACCTGGTACTTGATATTTCAAAATATTAGGGTTAATCATTAAAGTTTTCGTTCCGTATTGTCCACTTTCAATGTATTTGCTTGCAATATCATTAGAAACCTCATAAACGTTTTGTAAATCAGCAATATCAAATGACACATCTCTTTCAGTCATTTTTGCTGTTTGTAAAATCGTTTCTAATGAAAGATGTGCAGTCCCATTAGCAAATGGTGAGATACAACCATCTATTATATCCACGCCTGCTTTCATCGCTTGTTCAAATACAAGTGTTGATAGACCTGTTGTTGAATGAGAGTGCAAGTTGACTGGAACATCAAATTCTTCTTTGAGACGGCTGACAAGTTCATAGGCAACCTCTGGTAAGAGAATACCTGCCATATCTTTGATACATAGGGAATCCACTCCTAAATCAACAAGTTCTCGACAATATTCAACATAATACTCTACATTATGGACTGGACTGACTGTATAGGATATCGCTCCCTGACAGTGCCCACCATGTTTTTTAATAAACTTAATTGCATTACGAACATTTTCCGGATCGTTTAAGGCATCAAATACACGGATGATATCAATACCATTTTCGATACTTAAACGAATAAAACGTTCTAGTGTTTCATTATCATAATGGTGGTAACCTACAATGTTTTGACCCCTCAAAAGCATTGAAAAAGGCGTATTTGGCGCTACTTTTTTCATATCTCGTAGGTTTTGCCATGGACTTCTATTAAAGAATCTGAGGGCACTGTCGAAAGTCGCCCCACCCCATACCTCTAAAGCATGAAGTCCAACTTTATCCATTTCTTCTAAGATTGCAAGGATATCTTCATGATCCATTCTTGTTGCCAGTAAAGACTGATTACCATCCCTTACTGTTACATCATTAATTTTAATTGTACTCATATTTATCCTTTCCTTCCATTTCCAACTCTATAAATGTGAAAGAGAGGCACGGGCCTCCCTCTCTCATATTAAATCATAATAGAATAGAGAATAATATGGAACCGATAATTAGTACGATTGCACCACCAAGACGCGATGATAACTGAGCATAAGCCATAAGACTCATTCTGTCAGCTGCTCCAAGCACTGCAAGGTCACCTGATCCTCCACGGTTAGCCATACATAATCCTGCTGTAACAGCCGAATCAATTGGATAGAATCCAACTAAGTATCCTACACCTGCTGATCCTAAGACTGCTCCTAATACAATAACGAATGCTAAGACAACGTTACTGAATGAGAGTGCTGCACCAAGTTCTGCTAAGTCCATGTCAACTCCAACACCAACCATAATGATTAGTACTAAGTATTTAGAGAAGAATGTTTGAAGTTGTTTTGTACCTGCACGGATGTTTTTTGGAATTACGCCTGTAGCTGCAAGTACAACTACAAAGAGAATCATATAAGCTAAGTTATGAATTTTTACTCCAAAGATTGTTGGTAAGAGTAACTTACTCATAATTAATCCAAATCCAAAGCATGAGAGACCAAGAACAAGTCCGGCTGCAACATCTTGAAGTGTTGGATCATATTTTTCATCTTCTTTTGCAAGCTCTTCTGTTTCTTTTCTTATAATTGTGTTTTTATCACCTGTTAAATTTGGTTTTGATTGACCTAAACCATTGAGTAGTGATGCAATTATAATAGCGAAGATATTTGCTACGGTAAGAATAATAATTGCAAATTGATAGTAAACTTCACTTGGATTACCTGTTACGTCTGCGTAAATTTGTGATAATGGAACAGCACCACCACCGTTACCACCACCCATAATTGGTAATACATAGTTTAATGCAATTTCAGATGGTGATTTCTTAAAGAATAAACCAAATACAATACCAAGTAGCATCGCTCCGGCAACACCACCAAGGATTGTAGGGATATATCCAGCAAAACTCTTTAATAATATAGATTTTTCTAATGAAAGTACACTACCTGTAATTAAGACAATAATAAATAGGTTTAAAAAGTTAACTTTTGATGTAAATTGTCCAATTGCTTCTACATAGATTTCTGGGATTACACCAAAGTGTACCAATGCAGAAGTTCCTAAGAATGCAAGAACAATTCCACCACCAATATATTTGTTCCAAATTGGAATTCTATTTCCTAATTCATAAAGTGGAATTCCAATAATAAACATGACTAATAAAGTACTTGGCATATCTGTACCAAATGTTTCTGTATAGATTCCAATTACCCCTAATACAAAGATTACAAGCATGATCGGCCATTGTATACCGAATAACTTTAACTCTTTTTTCTCTGACATAGTATCCTCCTAGATGTCTTTAACTTGACGGATAACATCAATAATGGTTCCGTCTCTATACTCAACTAAAGCGACAACCTTATCTTCAAATTCAATATCCTCAGGTTCACCCACAATGTCATACGCAATATCGCGTAATTCTTCAATCGTTTTGAGTGGTAAGTCAGTTTTCTTTAATGACTCAAGAATATCAGGTCTATTTGGGTTAACAGCGACCCCATATTCTGTGACTAAGATATCAACACTTTCCCCTGGTGTTGTTACTGAAGTTACTGAATCTCTTACAGTTGCAAGACGTCCTCTTATTAGTGGTGACACAATAATTGTACATTTTGCTCCTGCTGAGGTATCCACGTGTCCTCCTGGTGCTCCTTGAATCGTTCCATCAGAACCAACAACAACGTTAACATTAAAATCAACGTCAATTTCAAGTGCTCCAAGAATCACGTAATCTAATTTATTAACATAGGCACCTTTGTTTAATGGGTTTGCATATTCTGAAGTTGAAATCTCATAATGGTTAGGCGTTGTGTTAACAGATTCAACTGATGCAATATCAAAGTCTTGTGTATCAGCAATCTTGTTAATATAACCATCTTTCAACATATCAACCATCGGTTTAACAATTCCACCTAATGCAAATTCCATTTTGATGTTTTGTGCTTCCATCTCTTTTCTCAAGAACTGGGTTACTGCAAGACTTGCGCCACCTGCTCCTGTTTGAAATGAAAAGCCATCTTTGAACCAAGGTGTATTAACCACACATTTGCTAGCATACTCAGCAATCATCAATTCTCTTGGATCTTCAGTCATTCTAATCGCATTTCCTGCAATCTTCTTAGAATCTCCAACTTGGTCAACTTCCACAACATAATCCACATCAATACCTTTAATTGAATATGGATAGTTAGGGAATGGCACCAATGTGTCCGTAATAACAACGACTTTATCAGCATGGCGTGCATCCACTTCTGAATAACTTAAGACACCACAATCTGATTTACCACCCTTACCTGAAGCATTTCCGAAGTTATCACTTGTTGGTGCTCCAATAAAGGCAACGTCGATTTTGACATCTCCGGTTTCAACCGCTCTAACACGGCCCCCATGAGAACGAATCATTGCTGGTTTTTTCAATTTACCTGCTGAAATCGCATCTCCAATTTCATCACGAACACCTGAAGATGAAATTCCAGTAATTGTACCATCTTCAATAAGTGGAACAAGCGATGCTTGCGCCTTACCTAATGATGATGCACAAAGGTAAAGATCTTTAATACCCATTTCTTTAATTACCTCAAATACCATTGAAGCAACATAGTCACCGTTTCTAAAATGGTGATGGAATGAAACACACATACCGTCTTTAAGTCCTACTTTTTCAATTGCTTCTCTAATTGAAGCAAGGACTTTGGTATCTTGAGGTCTTACTTGTGGACGGACTTTAGGTGAAGCTTTTTTGTACTCATAATTTTCTCGATAATATTGTCCTTGAAAAACTTCTAGACCGTCAACCAAGAATTCATCAGGAATATTACGGTTTACTTTGTTTTTCATACTAAATCCCCCTTATATACGTTTGCTGCTTTCGCTAATTCAAGTGTACGTTTTGCCCCTTCAACGTGAGCAATATCAACCATTTGTCCATCGACGATCAAGACACCGACACCTTGTTTCATGCTTTCTTGAACACCTTCTACAATATGCTCCGCATGTTCAATTTCACGTTGTGTTGGTGTAAACACTTTATGAATTGGTTCGATTTGACGTGGTGAAATAATTGATTTACCATCAAATCCCATGTCTTTGATGAGTTTTGTTTCTTTAATGAGACTATCAAAGTCATTGAGGTCTGTGTGCACTGTATCAAATGCCATAATGCCTGCAGCACGAGCCGCAATTACTAACATTGAACGTGCCATGAATAATTCTTCACCTGTTTTTGTACGTGTAGCTTGCATGGTTCTTGTAAAGTCACCAGCACTTAATGCAACCCCCATCATACGTGGGCTTGCTGTACAAATGTCATAAGCGTTGATAACACCAAGTGGTGATTCGATTGCTGCCATAATCATTGTTGAACCAACTTCACGGCCAAACTCGATTTCTGCCTCTTTAATTAATCGATCAACATCATAAACTTCTTCTTTCGTTTCTGTCATCGGCAAGCGAATTCCCTCGCAACCCCCTGCAATCGCAGCACGAATATCTTCGTGATAATATTCTGTTGTGGCTGGGTTAATTCTTACCCAACGCTCAACTCCGCGATAATCGACAGATTTTAATGTGTGATAAAGTTGGACTCGAGCTGAGTCTTTTTCATTTTCTGAAACAGCATCCTCTAAATCTAAGATGACACAGTCTGGCTTATAAACATAGACATCTTTAACAAGTGAGGCACGCTGAGCGTTTAAAAACATCATCGTTCTTCTGATTCGTTTTTTCATAGTTTAGTCCCCCATGGTAAATTGTCTTTAGTATCTGTTGCACGTAGAATTGCTGTTTGTACTCTCGCACGGAGTGTACAATCTAATGCGCCTTGATCTTGAATCGCAAGCTTTACGTTTTTTACTTCTAACTTTTCCAAAACGTCATGAACGGATTCCATGATTTGCTTGCCATATTGTTTCTTAACACTACTGTTCAAATCAATGACAATACCATCATCAGATGGTTCTACCATAACTTGAACATCGCTTGATTCTAATGTACCTGCAATGGCACTGTGTTCTATTTTCATAAACTTCTCCTTCCTTCCTCAATTAAAAACAACGTTGTTTATTTAACGAGGATGTCTCTACCTATTTTTTATCATAATAAACCGCTTACATCAATTGATTTCCCGGCAAAGAACACTGAAAAAACACTTCTGTCTTTTTATGTATATATGCTATTATGACAAT
The DNA here is from genome assembly GCA_036516515.1 of Erysipelothrix sp. Classification (GTDB taxonomy): domain Bacteria; phylum Bacillota_I; class Bacilli_A; order Erysipelotrichales; family Erysipelotrichaceae; genus Erysipelothrix. The sequence goes on from DATBUC010000029.1 coordinate 33,523, forward strand.
AGATGGATACTTTAAGGAGGAATAAAATGATTAGAAAAATAAGAACAGCTACGAATGCTACGCAAAAAGAGGCTTGGATCGCTTTACTTAATAAAGAAGGGATTAAGCCTGAGGAAACCCTAGATGAAACTTTTGGTCTTTACGAAGAGGGTGTTTTGGTTGCCACTGCATCTCGCTACCAAAATGTGATTAAGTGTGTCGCTGTGGATAGCGATTATCAAGGTGGTTCGTTATTTAATGAAATAATTTCACATGTAATGAACAAAAATGTTGAAAATAATTATTTCCAACATTATGTCTATACAAAACCAGAAAGTAAGAAAGCATTTGAGTTTTTAGGTTTTAAAGAAATTGAAAGTGTCGACAATAAACTTGTCTTCATGGAAAAAGCAATTGGTGGCTTTCAAGACTATCTAAAAAAGTTAGAAAAAGAAAAAGTGAACGAAGAGAATATTGCTGCCATCGTCATGAATGCAAACCCCTTTACCTTAGGACATCAATACTTAGTCACTAAAGCTTCTGAAGAGAATGATTGGGTTTATCTCTTTGTCCTGACCGAAGATATGAGTGCATTTGATACCCAAACAAGGACAGCGCTGGTTAAAGCAGGAACTGCACATTTAAAAAATGTAAAAGTCGTACCGACTGGAAATTACATCATCTCTAATGCAACCTTCCCATCATATTTCCTCAAGGAAGATGATGATGTCACAAAAATACAAGCTAAATTAGATGCTAAAATATTTGCCGACCACATCGCACCCGTGCTAAATATCAAAAGAAGATATGTTGGTAGTGAACCATTTTCACCATCAACCAATATCTATAACGAAGCGATGCAAGAAGTCTTTAAAAATAAGCTAGAGCTGATTATCGTTGATAGAATTGGCAATGAAGCGGAAATTATTTCAGCCACCAAAGTGAGAAATTTTTTAATAGCTGATCAAATTGATATCGTGGAATCTTATGTTCCTAAAACTACCTTTGATTTTCTAAAAAGTGATCAAGGACAAGCAATTATAAAAAGGATGAAGGAAAATGCCAAGCAATAATATACAAGAAGCTACACTAGACTTAGTTTTGGAGCAACGGGAAAATAGAGTCAACATAATAAAACAACTACAAAAAAAGTATCCAGATAAAACAATACTCAGCTTCAAACTCAACATACCAGGTCCTATTAAAAATAATGAAGACTACCGCTTTGCTTTTTCTAGTGGTTTAGAAGCCATCGATGAACCAATCATCGAGGAAATTATTCAGCTTAATAACATCACCGGTCCTGAAGGCTTTCTTGTCATCGACAAGCCTGCTTTATCCGTGAAGAAAAATATGATTAAAATCGAAGATACGCACCCATTAGGACGAATTTTTGATCTTGATGTCGTTGGTGTAGATCGCAGTCAATTAAATATTGGGCCCAGAAAATGTTTGATTTGTGATGATATTGCTTATGCTTGTAGTCGCAGTCGCAAACACAGTTTAGATACGGTCATTAATAAAATAAATTCTATGATTGCTGCCGAAAAATAAAATACGCTATTGTAAACTCTTTTGATAATTGGGTTTACAATAGCGTTTTCTTATGTTATTATCCAAACGAAAAGGAGTTTTGCTATGGAGAAAACAGTACTATCGATTCTTGAATCAAATCAAGGTCAATATATTAGTGGACAAAAAATTGGAGAGGCGCTACATATGACGCGCGCAAATGTTTGGAAAGAAATTGAAAAATTACGTAAGGAAGGTTATCATATCGACTCAATCCGTAATAAAGGCTACTGTCTACTTTCAAGAAACAACAATCTTTCACGTTCCATGATCCGCTCTTACCTCAACGAAAATACTGTCAGTGATATTGAAATTCTCGATGCAATCGACTCTACAAATAACTATGCTAAAAAGATTGCGCAAGATGAAAGTATTGATAACTATTGCATCATTACCGATCATCAAACTAAGGGACGAGGAAGACGAGGGCGAAGCTTTTATTCTCCAGATAAAAACGGTATTTATCTCAGTTTAATTCTTAGGCCCCAGCTCAAAGTAGAGGATGCCCAACTGATCACCATCATTGCTGCCCTTGCAGTCGTGGATGCGATTGAGTCTTGTTATGGTATCCAGACCGATATCAAATGGTTAAATGACATCTACCTCGACCAAAAAAAGCTTGCTGGCATTCTTACCGAAGGGGAAATTATCTTAGAAAATACCAGTTATCGATATCTTGTTGTCGGTATCGGTATCAACATTTTTTATGATAATAACCTACCCGAAGCATTAAAAGATATTTATACAGCGCTTGAAGTCGCTGTTGGTCAAGATCTTGATCGTGATTACCTTGCTGGCGAAATTATTAATCACTTTTATGCCTACTATCGTAAACTAGAGACGGATAAAGAGGCGATTATCAATCAATATAAAACCTATTGTTTCATTCTAGGCCAAGAAATCTCGATAAAGGGTAAAGATGGTAAGTATATTGCTCGCGATATCGATTCAAGGGGACACCTTATCGTTGAAGATAAAACAGGCACACTCCAGGCGCTTAACTCTGGTGAAATTAGTATTGGAGGATTTATAAATGAAAACTAAAGATATCACTATTTCAGCCTTATTTACTGTATTTATTATTATTTGTTCATTCATCAAAGTACCTTTACCCTACGTACCCTTTACGCTGCAAGTATTTGCAATTACTTTTACTGCACTTACCCTCACACGCTTACAAGCAGTGATGGCAATCGGTACATATTTTCTACTCGGGTTTATTGGAATTCCTGTTTTTGCTGGTGGACAGGCAGGTCCTCAAGTTGTCTTCTCCCCTACTTTTGGCTTTTTAATCGGATTTATGCCTATGGCTTTTGTTATTAACACATTATTTAGCCGTTTAAGAAAAGGTAAAAAATGGCTTGCATTTGTGGCAGGAGAATTATTACTTTATACAATTGCTTTACCGATTTTATATCTCAATCTAAAGTATCATAAAGGTGTAACATTACCGATGGACAAATTATTTATTTCTTACTTTTTAATGTTTGTTCCTACAGACTCACTCTCGATGCTGCTTGCCTACTTCATCAATGATAAGTTGCCTATGCATTCTTATGCAAAAAAATAGACTGTAAAAAGGACTTAAAAGCCATGCTTTGCATGGCTTTTTTTAAATTGACATATATTTTTTAATGCGATATGATTAAAAAAATGATAGTGCAAATTGTGTGGCCCATGTAACTTATACATAGGTCACTTTTTGATTAAATCATTTCAAGGGGGACGCATTATGGAAGACTATATGCCAAAAGTAATCGAATGTATCGATCTCAACCAAAACAAGCCTTTAAACCAGATTATTTATGAGGGATTAAGAACAGCTATCATTTCAGGTATCATCCCAATGGGAGAACGTATTAACGAGAAACAATACGCAGATGCATTAAATGTCAGTCGAACGCCGGTAAGAGAAGCACTGCATCGTATTCAAGATGAAGAGATTGTTGAATATATACCTAATTGTGGTATTGTTGTCAGCACTTTTTCACGAGCAGATGTTGAAGAAATTTATCAAATTCGTACAGCGCTTGATATTCTCGCTTCAACTAATGCTATGAAGTTATTAACGAAAGAAAAAGAAGAACATATGGAACAACTATTGCAAAAAACAGAGGCTGCTCAAGAACGCGGTGATGTACAGTTGGTTATAGAAATGTCAAAAGAATTCAACACAACAATATATGAATTTGCCGAAATGCCTCGCTTAGAAACAATACAAAATAAACTTAGAGATTACATTATTCGCTTTAGAGACATCTCACTCACTTCATTTGATCGAAGACAACGTGCTTTAGAAGAACATCGTTTAATTTTTAGGTGTATGAAAAATGGTAATGTCGAACAAATGGAAATGGTCATTACCGAACATTTAGAGCATTCAAAAGCCTTTATATTACTAGAAATGGATAAACAATTAAAAAATGAATCGTAAGAAAATCGTCGACTTAGCTATAAAGTCATTAATTCACGAAGTAAGCCTTTACCCAAAACCAGGACTTGTTGATCCTATTGATGCAGGTTCACATGACGACATGGATTACTATACTTTTATAGATAGTTGTTTTGCTTTAAGTGATGGTTTTAATCATTACTATAAAACTGGAGAACAGCATCAAGGAGATTTACCCGCTTTATTTAAGAAAATTAGAATCGTAGGTATGCAAAATGAAAAAGCTATGTTTGCTGCTACTCAAGAAATTAACACCCACAAAGGTGCTAATTTTATGTTTGGTATCATCATTTCATTGATCGCCCATCTCAACAATCCAAATCTTCATCATTTACAAGAAGCCATAAAAATAATGACTTCTGGTCTTGTTGAAAACGAACTCGAAAGTTTAACAGAATTCAAAACCCACGGCGAAATCATGTTTGAAAAATATGGTTACACAGGTATTCGTGGAGAGGTTGAATCCGGTATACCGCATGCTTTTGATATTGCACTACCCAAAATCAAAGAAGCGCATCATTATCAGTTAGGCTTGAAACAAGCTTTGTTGGCTTTAATTGCGCATAATAATGACAGCAATATGCTTAAACGTGGCGGTATTGAAGGCTTAAAATTAGGGCAACAATTGGCACAACAGCCTTATGTTGATATTAATTTACATTTAAATAATATGAATCAAAAATTTAAAGAGAAAAATCTAAGCCCTGGCGGTTCTGCTGACCTATTAGCCGTTGCCATTTTTCTCTATTTATACGAAAGAGAATTAGAAAAAACTAGCGAGCAATAATCGCTAGTTTTTTTTTACTTTAATTACACATGGGTTAGATTTAATTATTTCATCATTATAAATATAACACGCACGAATCGTCGTCTGACCGACAAGATGTGGATGTATTTTATTTTGATCAATACTTAAAATCTCATGATTATCTATTTCATAATATATATTCTTAAACTCATTCACAACGGGTCTGTCTTTACGACTGTCAACCACCCTTAACAAATCAGAAATATCAATTTCATCTTCAGGCATATTTTCAAATAATACATAAGGTTTGAGCCCCTCATCATAAAAGTTATTTTCGATTTTAATCGTGTTACAAGCATTAAATTCAAATAAATTACCATTCGTTCCGCTGTTATTTTCAGGTCCATTTGGAATTGTATCTTCCCCTTGGAAATCACTGCTATCACAACTTAAAGGAATGTCTTTAATTTCTTTTAGGGATAAGATAATCTCTTTGGGAAGTTGTAAATATATATTGGGATTAAGTCGCAAGACTTTATTATTTCTAAAAGTTAAGTTCCCCACACTTTCTGCTCGAAGCACTCCATCACTTTCTAAATAAAATTCATTATATTCAATCAAGATATTATTATGAATTGTGTTTTTATAAGTAGGTAAGCCACCGCCTTTGGTCACAGGCATAAAATAGATTGCAGGCGCATATTTCCAGTAAGTTCTACCAATAGACTTGATATTAAAAATATTTTTTCTAATCACAACATCATGCACTGGCCCTGATTCATACCACTCGTTAGAATCATTAGAAATAAAAATACTTGCCATAGTCGAGAATGAAAAATAGTTATTCTCTATTAAAATTGGCTTGTTTGTGCTGACCAAAATCATCCGTGTGAAGACATTGGCAAAGTGATTATTCTTGATTGTTACTTTAGGAGTATAAGTTTGATTCTCCACAACATAAAGCCCCTCGCCATCAATTTTACAATCAATAAAATCCGGCAATTTTTCTTCGAAACGGATGATCATTTTCTTATCTTCTTCAGCGAGTACGGCCGCAACTGTGTAAGTTTTATCCACAGGTTTTAGCTGATCACGCGAATAAAATTTTACACTGTCCCCAATATGATATTGAGTAAATCCACCTTGCTGCGCATGAACATAAGCCAGTTCTAAGGTGTAATCATCTTGCTTTCTTTCTACTCTCGTAAAGGTTCCATGAATATTAATCGGATCATCATGGGTGTTATCAAAAATTGAATTTTTAATTACAACTTCGCCTTTAGCACCCGAAACATGGATGCCATCAGCAAAACTTGACGTATTTCTTTCGGTCTCTTCTCTTGTCTTTAATTTAATTTTATCAAACACGACATCTTCACTCATCTGAACCAATAAGCCAAATCCATGCATGTAGGCGATTTGTACATTTTCTAAGGTAACATTTCTACTATTATAGATAAAAGCACCGGCAGTTTCTCGTTGTGCATTAGATAGAAATTGGTAATTCATACCGATTTCCGGTTTGATTGGAGGCATCTTATCATAATTGAATCTGAGGATATGATTCTTTTTCTCTACTATATTAATAATATTTTGAAAAGGATGATCTTCTGAATAATACGACCTTCCCATTTGTTTTTGAGGATAGATAACTTGGATACCGTAATTTTTATGAGCATTTTTCTCTATCCAGTAATAATTTCCCTCATTATCTTTTTCAGAAAGCCAATATATGTCTGTTCCTTTTATTTCATACGGCAGGCTTTTAGGTATCTTATAATCAATCCATTTTTGTTGTTTATCATAACCAACAACAGTCATTTCTGAGGTTGTTGATACCTGATAATCAAAAATAATATTCTTTAATGTTACATTTTGACTGTTCATTATTGCAAACATCATCATATTACCATGAAAGTTGAAAAGAGATCCTTGTCCATCGATGATTAAATTATCAACATCTTCGATTAAAACGCCTATTTTTTTATAAGGATAGCGCACACTATCAGTATTAGATAAATGCACAAGCTTTTCATGGGCCTGATATTTATGAAAATGATAAGTACCTGTATCAAACTTGATTGTTACTGTTTTGTCTTGACTTGCTTTGGCTAATTGCAAAGCATTATTAAATTTATCGAAATCACTGTCTCCAGGTATTTTTGAAAATTGAATATTATACATATTAACACCTCTTTATTAGTACTAGAATATCATATTATATCATTAAAAAAAGACACATGTTTGTGTCTTTACTATACATTTTAATTATTTGCTGATTCTTTCAAAATCACATGATCAATTGCAATCACCAAGGCTAAAGCTAATACCTCATTTTCTTTTTTATTGATCTCAATTTCATAAGTATCACCAATCGTGAACCATCTTTTTCTCATTCGCATAATGATCACATCATTTTCTTTGAATACATAGTTATGCGCAGTAAAATCACCTTCAACAACCCAATTTAGACCCTGAATGGAAAATCGGTGTGTTAGAAAGCTGAGATGCTGGTCTAAAGTGACGTGATGCGTATTTGTTGTGATGTTATATTTAGGAAGGATTCTAAATAGTTGACGCTCAATCTGTGCTACTTGTTTTCCATATGCATCATAAATTCTAAATTGCTTGGGAATACGCAAGAAATTACCTTCAACTGTGTATGCAGCTTCTTGATATTCATTCCATACGGTAAATCGCTCCCCTAAGGTAAGCACTGCTTGTTTGATATATAGTTTCATAGGTTTCTCCTAGTTCTTTATTTTATTGAACCACATATTGTACTCGGTTTTCGTGTCCAGTCCCCCTTGTTCATACCACATTTCTAAAAACTCTTCGTATGTATATTGGGGATTTGGATTCACAATCGTATCTATCATATACTCTCTTTCTAATTCTAATAATTTATAAGAGAATTGTGCATTTTTAGAAAGCGGTGGTGCAAAAGATGTGGCTTCAGGCTGTCCATACTCTACTTGAGTCAGCATGCGATCAAATGTTTTACCAATATTCACATCTTTACGGATTCTTAAAGTCCAATAATCTTTGTAATCCTCTTGCCTGGTTGAGGTCATAAACCAATCAGCATTATTTTTATCGTCAATAAATTTAGGCATAATTGGCACTCTTTTACCGCCAATAATTTTCCAATGAACATCAGGCTCACCAATGGTGAATGACCTGAAGAAATCTTCTTGTACTTTCATTTCCATATATTTCATCGCATGTTCCTTATTTTCTGAAAATTTAGGGATGACAATGTACCAATTAACCCCTGTACCATCCACATAAGCACCTTTTCTTCCAGTTCGACTTTCTAAGCCCATGATTAGATCAACTTTCGTATTGAAGTTCTCTTCGATTGTGGGTACAAGAACACCCGATACACCCCAACCATAGGAGGCCATCATCGCTGCTTTACCCTCACCAAATTTATCACGTGCAGAGCCATGATTATTAATAGGCCACTGCAAATCAAGGAGTCCTTCTTGATATAGTTTTCTCATAAACTCTAAGTATTCCTGAAATCCTCTTTTTTCAACACGATTTACAATTTGTCCATTTTCTACCGACCACTCTGCATTAATACCAAAAGCGCCGCTTATTTGATGGACTAAGGGCTGGTAGCCTGTCATGGGTATCAAATCAGTTTCATTTTTTATTCTCAATAATAAATTATAAAACTCATTTAAAGTTTGGGGAATTTCTTCATCTAATGATTCTAAGATATCCCTTCTTATCGCAATGGCATCTGGGGCAAACGCGAGTGGTGAGCGTTCGGGAATACCATAAGTAATTCCATTGATTTTAGCAGAAGCCCAACTTTCATCGTCATTTACTTTGAGTAAAGTTTTGCCATAGGTATTCAATAAATTATCCAAGGGTTCTAAATAACCTTGAGAAGCCAACTTATGATACTGAGAAGGTGTGACTTTAATCATATCAACTGCTTCTTTATTGGCCATAATCAATGCCAATTTTTCATCATCGTTTTCCATCGGTAAAACTTCATATTCTACTTTATAACCTGTCTCTTTTTCTAGAAACTTAGCAACAGGATCTGTGTTTGGATCAAAATTACGCTTAAATCCCAATTGTTTTAATACAGGCAGTTCATCTGCTTCCTGTTCTGATAAGAGTGAGCATGATGTGATTAAACTGAGCATGATAAGCAAAATTATTTTCTTCATCATAAGCCCTCCTTTACTTGATTATAGCACTTAAATAAGAAAGACCAAAGCTATTTCCTTTGGTCTTTCTTTGTATAATCTTTAATTAAAAATCCCATCCCAATGAGTGTTATATAGTGATCGAAATAATTATTTTGACCTGATTTCGGCAAAGCATCAAGGTGTTTTTGTTCATGTTCTTCAGGCTCTATTTCAATAATTTGCTCTTTACCAAACTGAATGCCAACATCACTACTGTGCCCAAATATAAACATCGTAATGAGTGATAAACATGCCATTATTTTCATCTTTCACCACCTACCCTCACTTTTTCATCTAAAACCCATATAATTTTTGCATCCTCAATTTTGGGTTTCGTCAAATAAGGTTCTGACTCCAGCGTAATCTTAGACATGGTGAATTTAAATTCACCATGAAGAAACATGACGTCATCTCTTACAGAGGCAATTTGCGTTTGTGCATCCGTTAAAGTTACATTCTCTTCACTAACAATGCGATCAGTTTGAATTGAATCCTCTTCAACCAGTTCACTCACTTCTTGTTCCCATTTGAGCTTCATTATTTTCGGTATATTCTCTGTATAAGCGCTCAAACACCAATTACTATTTTTTGAATAATCTTTCAAAACAAGGTTTCTCTGACCTTCAATAGTATCACTCATTTTTCCATTACTTGCAGCTGGTAGTTTAAATTCTATCTCTTCAGGTAGAGATATAAAATGAACATCCTCTTCAGCAAGATCAATTTTAATATACACTGGTAAGTCATTCACTATCCCACTCGCATTGATTGGTATACAGGTCAACATAAGCAATAAAACAGTCACTAAAACCATCAGTCGTTTTTTCATGCTACTCCTTTCTATGTTCAAGTTTGTGTCTAAAGCAATGCGATCCTTAGACACAAACTCGAACTCAGAGTTTGTGTTATTTACTATTCACCTTTTGTAATTACAGGTGATTGCAATGTCCAAGTAATTGTACCCGTATAAGTAGTATTAGGATTACCTTGGAAAGCTGGAATTACAAGTTCTAAATCTTCCATTGTTCCTTCATAGTGACCTTTATTTTCAAGCCCTACGCCCAGTGTACTCATTACAGTTGTTTTGCCTAGTGATGCAGCTACTAACTCAATTCTTTCACGATCAATTATATCTTCTGCCACTCCCACAACTGGTTCGTTATTACTATTGATTGTAACGCGCTTAATATCATCACCTTTCCATTGTAGACTTGCACCGGCTAATAAATTGTCTGAATTTTTTTCACGGGCTCCTGATGCTTCTGTGAAGCCACTTAACTGAGCCAATAATTTCCAGTCTGGGTTTTCACTATGGAAGTCAAAGACACCGTAAGTAGGGGCATTCTCTTCAGAAAATGCTACAACTTGATTCTTAT
>DATBUC010000030.1:0-1810 GCA_036516515.1 Erysipelothrix sp.
TTCTTTTGCTCAGATGTGCGATCTTCATCTTCTTGTTTTTCAGGTGCAATGTCTTGAGTTTGCTGATGGTTTTGCTTCTCTTTTTCAACTGCTTTCTCAGGTGCAGAACAAGCACTCATCGTTAAAATTAGGACGGCAATACCCAGCTTTTTTATACATTTCATTTTATCCCTTCTTTCTTATAACTTTAAAAGCATAACTTATTTAGGGAAGTGATAATCACCACTTATTCTTAAGTTGAGAAAAAAATGAAGAAAAATTTTATTTTAGCACATTAAAATTAAGAGATAGTTGATATCAAAGAGAACAGTCCTAGCTCATACTCCTGTCATGATTCTCTTTGATATCTTAGAAAGGAGTCTAAAAATACTAAGCGAGTGTGACCAATATTAAGTTATTGGTCTTTTTTATGACAAAAAAACCATCTTTAAAGACATAACACTCCTTTTAAAAAGCGTAAAAGTTAAAATGAGCATACATATCATATATTCCTAATAAGAGGAAAATTAGATATTTTTATCCTGTATAAACTAAATATAATTTATACGCAAAGCAATGAAAGGGATGTTATTATGTTACCCAAATTTAAGAAAAGTCATTTAGTACTCGCTGTTACGCTGTTGTTCTCTATAACAACTTGGTCAGCTTATCAAAAATCACTGATTCATGCAGAACCTACACATCAAAATGAAAGCGAAATGATTGTGCAATCCCAACAAATTGAACAAACCCCAAAAGAAGTTACAATAGAAGCAGCTTCAGCACCTGAAAACGAACCCTCTTTGACTCACTCAGGTGAGGACAATAGCTCTCATATAGATTATCAATGGGAAATAAAGACCTTTGGTACGATCGAAAAGGAATATATTATCGATAATACTTTAGCTGAAGGAGAAGAATCAATCTATCAAGTAGGTCAAGTGGGTCAAGTAAAGGTAGAGTATGAACTTGAATATGAGAACGATGTTCTTATTCGTAAAGAAAAGACAGGTAAAGAAACGATTATCCAAGAACCCATCGTAGAAATTATACATGTTGGTACGCAACATATTGAGGGTAACTTTGATCGTGCACTAGCAATACATATTTTTGACCTAACGAACAACTACAGATTATCAGAAAATTTAGAACCCTTAGTCTGGGATGAAGCGTTATATCAAGCTGCCCAAATTAGAGCTAAAGAAATCAGTGAGTTGTTTTCTCATACAAGACCTGACGGAAGTAGTTGGGATAGTGTTAGTGATGATGTGATGGGGGAGAATCTCGCTCATGGTTTTAAAGACCCACAAAAGCTTGTGAATGCTTGGGTTGCTTCCCCCAGTCATCAAGAAAACTTAGTAAAAGATTATACCCACATGGTGACAGCAGCTTATCTTGATGAAAGTGGAAAAATTTACGTTTCCCAACTCTTTGCCTATCGCTAAAGCGAGAAAACATAGACTAAGATAGAAAACACAGTCAAATTCGACCGTGTTTTTTTTATGTAAAAATAATTGTAATTTTAAGTGCGATAAAGCTACCACATCCCTTGAATAAAGCCCTTTCAATCAGTTAAGTTAAAGGTACGAAAGTGTATGAAAGGGGTATTAAATGAGAAAAAGATTACTTAATATCACGTTAGCTTTGTTAATGACATTAACATTACTACCGTCAAAATACTATGACACGAGTGCTTCGACGCACAGTGAAGATAGCAATATTGACGGAATAAAGTTAAGCAAAAGTGCTCAACGTGTTGAAGGACATTTAAACAGATGGAAAATTAATTTAGGGGTAGAGTTCACACCAGAACCTATGAAAAAAGATATTA
>DATBUC010000031.1:0-4989 GCA_036516515.1 Erysipelothrix sp.
CAAAATTTATGTTATATAATTTCACCATGGAGGTAATACAAATGAAAAAAATTGCATTTCTATGTGATTCCTCAGTTGCTCTTGATCCCAAAAAAGCAATGGAAGAACATATTTATATTGCGCCATTATCTATTATTTATGATGGCAAAGAATTTCAAGACCAAATAACAATCAGTGGTGACGATCTCACCGAACTATTAAGAGAAAACAAAGTTGTAAAAACTTCACAACCCAATATTGGTATCATGATTGAGATGTTAGAAGATCTTAAAGATAAAAACTATGACCATATTTTTATTTTAAGTGTTACATCTTCTTTATCAGGCACATGGAACGCCTTTCAGCACGCTCTTGAAGAGGTCCAAATCAATAATGTTTCTCTCATTGATACAATGACTTTAGCTGGTCCAGTTCAAGAGGCCATCAAAGTAGTAAATTTAATGAATGAAAAGAATATAGAACCAAAAGAAATAGAATCTTTTTTAAATCATGAATATTTTATGCATACAGAGAGTTATCTCTACCCTGATAATTTAGACCAGCTGAAAGCTGGCGGAAGAATTTCTGCACCTGCGGCTGCGCTTGCAAGTATGCTGAAAGTGAAGATTCTTCTAAAACTTGCTAATCATGGTAAAAACATTGATCGTGACGCCACATCAAGAACAGAAAAGAAAATTTTTACTAAGTTAGTAGAAGACTTAAGAGCAATCAATTTTAATGGGAATGATCATATTCTATATTTTCCAAACCTACTCGCTGAAGATAAGGTAGCACGTTTAGTATTGGAACTTGAGAAAATATTTGGAAAATTTGATTATGTCATGATTCCACTCCCAGCTGCTTTGGGTACACACGCTGGTATCGGAACATTAGCGATTCAGTGGTGCTTAAAGGCCGAAAATATCAACTTTTAGTATATAATCATGTATACTAAATATATGGAGGGACATATATGAAAACTGCAATTGTCATTGATAGTGGGAGTAATATTTATTCAGAAAATATTTCATTACAAGGTATTTTTTCTATCCCATTACAAATAATTGAAGGCGATAAAGCCTTTCAAGAAGGACTCGAAATTAGTACACAGGATGTAAATAGAAAAATGAAGCAAAAAGTAAAGCTTCAAACCTCACTACCTGTTTTAGGCAGGATAGAAGCGCTCTTTTCTGAAATAAAAGATCAGGGGTATGAACAAATCTTTGCTGTACCAATTACAAGTGGCCTATCTGGCACCATTGGTGCAATGCAAAGTGCAGCCCAAATTGCTGATATCCCATTTGATTATATTGATTGTTTTACAACAATGCATATACAACTGTTTACTGCGTTAAGAGCATACAGACTTTTTAATGAGGGCTTCAATAATAACGAAGTAAAAACTGCCTTAAAAGAATTTATTGCTGAATCTAATACCTTTATCATTCCCGATAATTTAGAGCATCTAGCACGCGGTGGTCGACTTTCACCACTTGCTGCTAAACTTGGTGGTTTATTAAGAATTAAACCGATTTTGTATTTAGATGAAAGTACACACGGCGTTATAGAACCTTTAGAAAAAGTGAGAACTATGTCTAAAGCACTCGATCATGTAATTGATAATATGAAAAAAGCTGGTGTAGATGAAAACTATCAAATAACATTCACACATGTAGATGCTGGGAATGATGCCATAAAAGCCTTAGAAAAATTAAAAGAAGCTTTCCCAGATACTGAAATACTAAAGCGAGATTTAATCTCAACTGTCTCAGTCCATGTAGGACTTGGAGCAATCGCATTACAGTATATGAAGAAAACTTCTTTATAGTTACTTAGAAACCGTCAAACGACGGTTTTTATATTTTTTATTAGTCATCCCAGATATAAATGAATCAATTTGATCTTTAGCTACTTCAATGATCGTTTCTTTTTTCCTTAAAATGATTTTACCAATTCTTCGTTGGTTTACACCTGTTTCTTGGTGAATAAATTTGAGTAAGTCAGCCACATGAACACCATGTGTTCTTCCTACATTTATTTTTAATTTAACGTAGTTTCCAGATTCATTCGATTTTTCTTTGAGCGCTGTTTGGCGATGTTCTAAGAAAAAATCTAATAAAAATAATTCAAGTACTTCATGAGCATCATATCCCTCATTAAAAATTTCATCCATAAAGCGGCTAAATTCTTTTTTAGGATAAGGACGTTTTTTATCGAGATGATCAACAAAAGCAGACTTAATCGCATAGTCAAGTTCCTTTTGTGTTGGTACCTCTCTTTTAGTAATTTTTTTCTTAATGACACGTTCAATAGAGCGAATTCTGTTGCGATCTCTTGGGCCTACTAACGATACTGCGACACCTTGTCTTCCCGCGCGTCCAGTTCTTCCTATACGATGGATATAAAATTCATCTTCTTGAGGCAAATCATAGTTAATGACAAGGTCTACCTCTGGGACATCGATCCCTCGTGCAGCAACATCTGTCGCAATTAAAATACGAGCTTCACCATTTTTAAATCTTTTCATTACAAGATCACGTTGACGTTGTTCCATATCACCATGTAATGCCACCGACTTAATGCCTTTTTGAGTCATCGCACCTTCTAAATCATCTACCATGCGTTTTGTATTAGAGAAAATAATGGCTGTATTCTCAGCATGCAGCGTTAATAATTGGAATAGTAACTCTTGTTTATCTTGATGTTTTATTTGGTAATAGTATTGATCTATACGATCTACCGTCATCGATTGTTGCTTAAATTTAACGATATTAACATCTGTCAAAAATTCCTTTGCTAAAGCAACAATGGGTTGTGGCATTGTGGCTGAAAAGAATGCAAATTGCACTTGTTTGGGTAAATGCGAGAATATGAGTCGTATATCATCAATAAATCCCATATTTAGCATTTCATCAGCTTCATCTAACACTACATAAGAAAAATCTTGTAAGCTCACTGTTTTTCGATTCAAATGATCCATTAGACGCCCCGGCGTCGCAACGATGATTTGTGGTTTATTTTTTAGTTGTTTGATTTGTCTCCGTATATCTTCACCACCATAAACTGTCGCAACACTTATTTCTTTATTAAACATAGCATATTCTCTAATTTCTTGAGAAACTTGAATTGCTAATTCTCTTGTAGGACATAATATAAGTCCACGGGTGCTTCCTTCATCAACGATTTTTTGTATCAATGGTAATGAAAAAGCAGCTGTCTTACCTGTTCCTGTTTGTGACTGTACAAGTACATCCACGCCAGTCAAAATTAGAGGAATTGATTTCTCCTGTACTTCCGTAGCAGAACTATATCCTTTTTCTTTAATTGCATTTAATATTGTTTCTGATAATTTTAATACTTCAAATTTCATATATTACGCTTC
Organism: Erysipelothrix sp.; assembly: GCA_036516515.1. GTDB lineage: Bacteria > Bacillota_I > Bacilli_A > Erysipelotrichales > Erysipelotrichaceae > Erysipelothrix. Next base: position 3,362 of record DATBUC010000031.1, read on the forward strand.
TTTCTAGACATACCGAATAAGTATACCATAAAAGTATATAAAAAAAACAGCTAAACATAGCTGTTATATACTGAGTTTCAGTAAAACTGGACAATGATCGCTGCCATATACATGATCTAAAATATCTGCATCTTCTAATTGGTCCTCTAATTTTTCTGAAACAATAAAATAATCTATACGCCAACCTACATTTCTTTCACGTGCTGCGGTTCTATAGCTCCACCATGAATAACGATCTTGAGCATGAGGATAAAAATATCTAAATGAATCAATAAAACCTGATTCTAGCAATGCCGTCATTTGTGATCGTTCTTCATCTGAAAATCCTGGATTTCTTCTGTTTGTACTTGGATTCTTCAAATCTATTTCTTTATGAGCCACATTTAAGTCTCCGCAAAGTATTACAGGTTTTATTTCATCAAGATCATTTAAATAAAGGCGGAAATCTTCTTCCCATTGCATTCTATAATCTAATCGACGCAATTTTTGTTGTGAATTAGGTGTATAAACATTCACTAAGAAGAACTCTTCGTATTCGGCTGTAATGACCCGTCCTTCTTGGTCATGCTCATCAATACCTAAACCATAAGTCACACTCAAGGGTTCTTTTTTCGTATACAATGCTGTTCCTGAATAACCTTTTTTCTCTGCATAATTGTAGTAACTGTAGTATCCTTCTGGATTAAAGTCTAATTGACCTTCCTGCATCTTTATTTCTTGTAAACAAAGTATATCCGCATCAAATTGATTAAATTGTTCTTCAAAACCTTTTTTAAAAACTGCTCTAAGTCCATTCACATTCCATGATATTAATTTCATTCTCTCAACCTCTCTTGGGTATACTATAGAGCTTTTATAAGAAATCCTCAAGATTAATAACTAGAAGATCATTTTTATCGTATAATAGAGTAACAGGGGGCGAATTCATGATTAAAAATTACTATGCTAAGCAATATCTTCAAGAAGACTTAAAAAAATATATCACCAAAAATAAAAAAATCATTCTTGGGACTTTTGTCCAACCAACCTCAGGTTTTTTTAATTTTCAAGATCAAACAATCCTCTCTTTTGACTCATTAAAAGTAATTGAAGACCTTCATCTTAACGTACTTGAAGAAATTAAAAAGTATCCAAAAACAATTAAAACTTTCATTAACTTTATTAAGGATCTCAAACTTTATGGCATTCCGCTTGAGTCACTTCCTAAAAATAATTTAATTCAAAAAGATATTTATGAAGTTTGTAGCAAACTTTGGCCATTAATTAACCAACCAAAAACCTTAAACGATTCCGATCTTATCCTTAAGACAGGATTAAGTTTTGCCGAATACAACTACGCAAAAGATCACCTTATTGATTTAGAAGAAAAATCGAGACCAGAATCTATTAGATATTTCTATGCGCAAAACAAAAGACAAGAAGTTGAAGCGGCATTTCAAGACATTGCTAAATTACAATTAGAAAAAACAACAATCGTTGTGCCAAACATGAAAGAGTATCTGCCTCTGATTGAATCTGTTATTAAGCGTTTTGGTTATCCCATCAGATTACAGGCTAATGAATTATACATTATTAAAAAACAATATCTTGCTACACTCAATTTCCATTTGAATCAAGATTTACAAAAC
>DATBUC010000032.1:0-5273 GCA_036516515.1 Erysipelothrix sp.
ATTAATTTTAAAAGGAGTTATCATTATGTACATACTTAAAAGTGACGTCTTAAATTCTACTTATAATCGAATAAAAAATGATTTTATGATTGCCTTAAACGGGATAAAATGGGAAGAGATTATCGTCTCAACTTTACATAAACTTATCACGTTAGGTTTATTAATCCTTGTATATTTTTCCTTAAAAAAAGGAGGGTTGTATTTTATTAAAAATACCATTAGCGATCAAAATATTGCCAAGCGTCATCATAAAGGCCGAGTAAAAACCATGCATTCACTTGTTTCCAATATCTATCGGTATTTATTAGGATTTTTTCTTATTTATGGCGTGTTATCTACTTTTGATGTGCCAGTTAATTCTATTTTAGCTGGGGCTGGGATCGCCGGAGCGGCGATTGGTTTAGGATCACAGAATCTAATTAAAGATGTGATCACAGGACTCTTTATTTTAATTGAAAAACAAATCAACGTAGGTGATTATATTCGTCTACAAGATGAAATTGAAGGCACAGTGATTTCCATTGGTATTCGTAGTATGCAAATTCGGTCGGATAATGGCACAGCTATTTTCATCCCGAATGGATCGATTGATATCGTAAAAAACCTTTCACTTTATGACCGACGTGTCACTATTGATGTCCGGATTCTCCCCAACAGTGATATCCATCGTATCGAACAAATTATGGAAGACGTCAACGAACTACTTCAACACAAAGATGACCGAATCTCTCAAAAGCCGAAAGTCTTAGGAGTAACGGATAAGGGTGTCGGTAATTTATTTATTCGTAGTGTCGTCTACACGGATGTGTTTGACCAAAAACAAATACGTCGTGATTTTTTAGGTGCATATATTGATGCCATTCACTCAGAAGGAATAGAATTGCCTAGTTTTACTTTTTCTGATTTACATACAGACGATTAAAAAACCGTTTCTTGCTTAAGCAAGAAACGGTTTTTCTGTCACTTTTAACAAATTCTCAAGATAGTGAGTTAAAAAATCTTGATAACCACAATAACTATCTGTTTCATCTACATACATAGCATCATTAAGGCGTTTACAACCACCACGACACATTTTATAAAAAGGACAGCGTTGACACATCTTAGAGAGTGTTCGTTTTTCTGTCAAAAACGCCTGTGCGGGAACACTTTCAAATAGTTGACGTAAAGGCTGTTCCGTGATATTCCCTAACTTCCATTCATCCAAAACATAAAAGTCACACGGGTAAACACTCCCATCAGCTTCAATCACATATTGAATTTGACATTGACCTAACATTCCACATGCGCACATACGGCCTGCCTTTAACAACGTCACTAAATCATCAAAAAATTTCACACTGATGTAGTTCCCTTTTTGCCATTCCTTTTTCCATAATGGATAAAACCCTTTATAAAAATGAGCAAACCCTTCAGGTGTCAAAATAAAAGGATTCTCTTTTCCTTTATCAAGATCATCCAAACATGGAATAAACTGAATATGTCGGATGTTTTCTCGCTGAATAAAACGAAAAACTTTTTGAGGATGACGTGCAGCCTGAGCAGTTAAAACAGATAAAATATTATAGGGTACGTCATAACTGTCCAAGTACCTCTTAGCTTGCATGACACGAGAAAAAGTGCCTCTCCCTTTCGTATCAATGCGATGATGATCGTGTAACTCTTTAAGCGGATCAAGAGATAAACCGATAAGAAAGTCATGTTCTTTAAAAAAACGAACAAAACGTTCATTTAGAAGCGTTCCATTGGTTTGTAAAGTATAGTGAACGCGACAAACGGGTGTCTGTTTCTTCACTTCCTCAACAAAATGGCGATAATACATTAATCCCGCTAAAGTCGGCTCGCCACCTTGAAAAGCAAAGGTCACTTCATCTCCCTCGTCTAAATCTTGATAAATATTCGCAATCATTTTTTCCATCGTTGCTTGCTTCATCCGTCCAAAACTTTTTACCGATCGATGTGCACTGACATCAGCGTAAAAGCAATATTGACACTGAATGTTGCAAGCGGATGAGGCTGGTTTTATTAAAACTGTGATATGTTTCATCTCTTACGATCCTACTTCTCTTGATAATCCTGATTTATCTCTGCTACATAGGCTTCATAATCAGGCATCCAGGCTAACTGATGCCATTCAAATGTTGGCGGATTAGCAGCATTTTTTTGTATCGGTCCAGGCGTTGAGCGGCCATTTTTAACAATGGCTGTCATTTCATCAATCAAGTTAGCGACAATTTCAGGATGCCCATCAATGACATTATGATGTTCCCACGGATCGCTTTCTAAATGATACAGTTGCGCCGGCTGAAAAGCCTCTGGGTTATTAATCTCTGGCACTTTTGACCCCTCATCTGCCGTACACTCTAATTTCCAAGGACCTTTGCGGATAGAAAACGCACCGTTTGCTGAGGTAACAATTAAGGTTTCACGTCCCGTTTGCTCAGGTTCTTGTAATAAATCTAACATTGATTGAGAGTCAAGTGCTTCATCACTATGAAGTTCATAACCGATAAGATCTGCAAAAGTACGATAAAAATCAGTATGAGCGACTAGTCCCTGACAGACACTGTTAGCTGGAATATAGTTAGGATACGTCATAATAGTTGGCTCTCGATGTCCACCCTCCCAAATATCAAATTTTTCTCCACGAAAATGGGCACTTGGATTATGTCCCTGTGCTAATAAATGCGGAAAATCCGCAACAGCACTTGCGCCATTGTCACTCGTAAAGACGACCATTGTATCTTCATCAATCCCTAACTCTGCTAATTTATCTTGAATTTCTCCGACATAGGCATCTAATTGTAAAATAATGTCCCCATAAGGGCCAATGCCTGATTTTCCTGCAAATGGTTTATCTGGCAATATCGGTCCATGTGCAATATGAACAGGATAATAAATAAAGAATGGCTCTTCTGTACGGCTATAATTTTCCATTAACTCTAGCACCTTATCTTGCATCTGTCTTGGTAAAGCAGTGTGATCATAACTAGGTGCAATCACTCCATTTTGCCACTCTTGTTGATGGATACCACTTTGACGTTCAATATTAGGAATACCGCTCACATAAGTTGGCTCTTCTAAAACACGATCATTTTCAATAATGACGTAGGGTGGCTGGTCAATCGATGCGGGTGTTCCGTAAAAATAATCAAAACCTTTAGTCAACGGTCCATCTTCAATCGCCTGGCTATAGTCGATGTCAAGTCCTTCCATATCGTACATTCCTGATAAGATATTAAAATCGCCGTCGCGTCCCATTTGTTGCTCTGGATCGTGATAGTCATTAGCATCTAGTCCATATGCCTCAAAATCTTTTTCTTCTTTTAATTTCCAACCTAGACCTAAATGCCATTTCCCTACCACAGCGGTGTGGTATCCCATTCCTTTAAACATATCTGCCATTGTTTTTTGTTCATTTTCAATTAATGGTAATGAGTCCCCTGGTAATACATAGCTTTTAAGAGGGGAACGCCAACTATAATTCCCCGTTAATAAGCCATAACGCGATGGCGTACAAAGTGCTGAAATAGAATGAGAATCTTCAAAACGCATACCTCTTTCTGCTAAACGGTCTAGCTGAGTCGTATTAATCTGAGATTGCTGATTAAAGCACGATAAATCTCCCACTCCGACATCATCTACAAAAATAAACACGACATTTGGTTTTTTAACCATTAAAATCCCTCCTAATTTATAAACCGAATAAACGGCCAATGATTTTAATCAGTGCAGCGACTAAGACAATATCTGGATAGCCAAGTGTCAATCCTGTTAAATCGAGTTGATTAAGTGCCAACAAATAATACGCTAAAATACCGGTCAACGATAAGCAGATACTGGTTATGACTGCTGCTACCACCGCTCCAATCCAACCACCTCGTCGATTACCAAAGACACCCGAAACACCTCCAACAAAAAACAAGGCGGTAACAGATGGTAAGATGACGATTCCTAATGCTCTTGTCAACAACAAGGTAATAACACTGGTAATAAAAGCAACAATAAATCCTAGTAACAACGCATTTTCTCCGTAAGGCATAAAGATTGGAACCCCTACGGAAGCTTTAGCACCCGGTACCATTCGTTCGCTAATCCCTTTAAACGCTGGAACTAATTCTTGAACGAATAATTTCACTCCGTACAAAATCAATGTGACGCCGGCTGTAAACTCTAGTGCTGTCGCAATCGAAAAAATAATCGGATGAATATGTTGAGAAATCTCCATCATTTCATCATGTTTTACAAAAAAAGAAGTGATCGTGAAGATAACACTCATTACCAAAGCCATCGTCACAGAACGGTTTTTTAGAAAGGCCAAGCTCTCTGGAAATGGTATTTCCTCAGCATCTGCAGAGTTTTTCCCTATTTTACCCCCAACGGCACTGGAAAAAGCAATTAAACTACTTCCAGGAAAAGCTAAACCAAGGGGCTCTTTCTCTCTAGTGACCGCTTTTACTGACCGATAGCTAATAGCTGGAAAGATCACACTATACAAGCCCTGCACAAGACCTCCCACCAAAATAATCCAACCAAGCGACAAATCTAACTGTTTTAAAGCGAGAGCAAAAACAGCTGCAGAAGTAAATAACATGTTTCCTGTTAAATAAATAAACTTTAAAGGCGTTAAACGAGCAAACACTAAATTCATCACAAATCCAACAACTAAAATGAGCGCCGTTTCTTTACCTAGCGCCATTTGAATAAATTGTGAGACAGCATTATCCTCCAACATTAAACCCGTCAATCCAAAAGCCTTGTCAAACATCTCCGAAAAAGGAGTTAGACTATTGACCACTACCATTGAGCCTATCTGTAATACCATAAAACCTAGAATCGTTTGTACAGTACTTTCAATACGCTCTGACCAAGATTTGCCTAATAAACTTGTTCCAACTAAGATAATCAGCCCCATAATGAACTCTGGGAATAAAAACACGTCGATAATGAATGACACAATGATTCCTCCTTTCTATCATTTTAGTTATTTTTTAAAATATTATCATCTTTATTTTATTTTGTAAAAGGATAACTTCTTGTCTTTGGCTCATTATTTAAAGAGAAAAAAACGTAAGATCCGCAGATCTTACGTTTTGATTAAGTGTATTTTATAGACATATTGTTGTTATTTGTAAAAAACTTAAAGGTCGCCATAGCATCACCATCATTAACGTAGAGTTCACCAATGCTTTTATCTAATGTTATTAAAAGTTCAACTATCTTTCCACGATAGACGACACGATACTCAGGTTGTTTTGTATACCAATTTTGAC
>DATBUC010000033.1:0-6359 GCA_036516515.1 Erysipelothrix sp.
AATATCTCGCTTCATTATCTTTTTATGCATTTATATTCTCTCCTCTATCCTTCAACTTCAACGTTTATTCAATACTTCTTCTTCATACTGTTGAACTTCTTTCATCCAATTCTCACCTAACGGCACGTTTGATATTTCGCAATACTTATCCCATATGAATCCAAATGGATACGTCTTAAATTCCTCCATCAAAGCAAGACGTTCTGTGAAGCGACCTTCATCTTGTAAATTTTTCAAATAATCATGTGGCATTAATAAAGCATACAGTAATGATTTAATCATATTACGTGTACCAATAGTCCAAGCTGCTACTCGATTAATACTTGCATCAAAAAAGTCTAGACCTATTCTCACGCGCTTTAAAGCGTTGTTGCGTACTAATTCAATGCCTATTTCTCTTAGTTCATCATCCAAAATAATGACATGATCACTGTCCCATCGTACAGGTCTAGAAACATGAAGAGCTAGTTCATCACTATATAGCAACATAGACGATATTTTATTTGAAACAACTTCTGTCGGATGGAAATGCCCTGTATCAAGCAAACATAATTTATCATTTTTCAATGCATATCCTAAATAAAACTCATGAGACCCAACAACGAAGGCTTCTGAACCAATTCCAAATAACTTACTTTCAACAGCATCTACATTGTGCGCCTTGTCAATTTGTTCTGCAAAAATCGCATCTAAAGAGTCTTTCAATCTTTTACGAGGAGTTAAGCGGTCACTCGGAACATCTTTATAACCATCTGGAATCCAAATATTTGTCAAAGTAGATGTACCTAGCTCTTTCCCGAAGTGTTCACCTATCCTTCTGCTTGCGATTCCATGACGAATCCAAAATTGACGTATTTCTTCGTCTGGATGTGACAACGTCAATCCATCCTCCGCTTTTGAGTGCGAAAAGAATGTTGGATTAAAATCTAGACCTAAATCATTCTCTTTTGCCCACTCAACCCATCGATTAAAATGTGCTGGCTCTAATTCATCTCGATCTACTATTTTTCCATCTGTTTCTGCATAAATGGCATGTAAGTTAACTCGATGTTTTCCTGGAATTAAAGTAAGCGCTTTTAGTAAATCAGCACGTAATTCATCAGGAGTCCTTGCCTTCCCTGGATAATTTCCCGTTACATCAATACCACCAGATAATTCACTCCTTTCGACTTCGAATCCTGTAATATCATCTCCCTGCCAGCAATGTATTGAAATGGATACATCTCTAAGCTTCTTAAATACTTTCTCTACATCTACATCCCACTTCTCATAAAAACTTTTTGCTAATTCGTAATTAGTTTGTACTGTCATTTATAAATTCCTCGCATTTCCTATAGATTTTTAGCGGAATAGAGTTACGCACCAATTTTCTTGCTTCTTTTAAATCTTCTAGATAACCTAATGCAATCCATTGAACAATACTATTTCCTAATGCAGTAGCTTCTGAAGGACCTGCAATTACTTCTTTTTGAATTACATCAACTATCTGTCGATTTAACATATCATTTTGAGATCCCCCACCTATAATGTGGATAATGTCAAATTCTTTTCCCGTTACTTGCTCAATTTTTTGAATAGCTTCCCTGTAGCTCAATGCCAAACTAGAATAAATCACTTTGACAACTTCTCCCACACTTCTTGGTATAGCTTGCTGAGTTTCTTTACAGTATTCTCGAATTTCTTTAATCATATTTTTAGGATTCAAAAAGCGCTCGTCATCAACATTTACAAGTGATTTGATTTTTTGCTTCTCTGCTAATTTTGTTAATTGTTCGAATGTATAGCTATTTCCTATCTCACGTCGTACTTCTTGAATCATCCACAATCCCATAATATTTTTTAAAAAGCGATATCGAGATTGTATTCCACCCTCATTAGTAAAATTATATTTCAATGAAAGCGGATTACAAAACGGAACTTCATTTTCTATTCCTATCAATGACCAAGTACCCGAACTTAAATAAATAGCATCATGATTTGCAGGCATAGCTATAACTGCAGATGCAGTATCGTGTGTGGCAGGTATAATTACTTCAACATCGTATCCTATCCACTCCACAATTTCCTTTCTAAGAGTACCTAAAGATGTGCCTGGTTTCACAATTGGTTGAAATATTTCTCTTTTTAAACCTAAAAGTTCAATCAGCTCGTCATCCCACTCTCGCTTATAAATCGAAACTAGTTGAGTAGTTGTTGCATTCGTATATTCATTCACCATTTTTCCTGTTAGTAAGTAATGAAAATAGTCAGGGATCATTAAAAAGGTCTCAGCATTTTCATACATATCAGGATATTTCTTTTTTAGTGAATACAATTGATAAACTGTATTAAACTTTAAAAATTGAATTCCTGTTCGCTCATATATTTTTTCTTTAGAAATAATAGATGTTACTTCCTCGAGCATTCCATCGACATGGGAGTCTCGATAAGATATCGCTTCTCCTAATCGATTGCCTTTACTATCTAATAAAACAAAGTCAACCGCCCAAGTATCTATGCCTATACTTTGAGGGTACCAGCCTAATTCTTTAACTTTTTTCATACCCTTTAATATTTCTTGAAATAATCGATTAAGGTCCCAACAGATATGTTGTCCTTTTTTTTCAAAATTATTTGGAAAACGATGAATTTCTTCAATTTTCAATTGATTGTTATCAAAATAGCTAACCATCACTCTTCCACTAGATGCGCCAATATCAACAGATATAACACATTCTTTTACTTGATTCATTCGCTCACTTCCTATAAATTATCTAAATGTATACATACCTCTGCAATGAAAATAAAACATAAACAAAATTTAGTTAAACCCCATACCTCTCAAGTTCAATCTCTTCCAATGTTTTTCCTTGAGTGTTTGGAGCTAAAGTGATTCCAATAACAACATGAATAACTAAAAATGTAAGCATTAAAATACCAGCTATTTTAAAACCCAAAGTTGCCATAACAGTTGGCAGTACAAATGACCAGATCGCAATTCCCGTACGGACGATAAAAAACATGACTCCCTGTGCAGAAGCACGATAATTTGTAGAAAATAGTTCACTCGTCCATAAAGCATAAAATGCTTGTGCTCCTATTCCTGCTGACGAACCCCATAAAACTACAAATACAATTAATGTCGGCCAAGTCATTGGGAAAAAGGTCAAAACAATCCAAGCAACAACTCCCATTACACCACCTATACCAAATAACAAACGCCGACTTACTCGATCGCCTAATTTCATAAAAAGAAAATACGTTGTCAAGACTGTGAACATCCATAAAAATGCTTGTAGTAAATTCGCTTGCATATTAGTCAATCCACCAACATTCTCATAGATATATGGCATAAAATAGCCCATTGCTCCAGCAGTTAAATTCCAAAAAAAGTATATTCCTATTAATAGAAATAGAGCTTGGCGATTCGGTTTCAACATAAATAACTCTCTCCAATTGCCCTTTTTAGAATCCTTCTTTTGTTTTCTTTTGTTTTCTTCCCAAATTTTTGATTCTGGCAAACCTCTTCTAATGTATAAAGCAACTCCCGCTATAATTAATAAATGCGCAAAAATTAGACGCGACCCTAATAACCCTAATGGAGCAACTAACACCGCTAATACAAATGTAACCATAGGTCCAATCGACCACGCAAGTTGTGCCGCACCTACATGAGCGGCCCTCTTCTCTTTAGGGGACTCTTCGGCAATATAAGTCCAAGAGACAGGTACCCCAGCTCCTACAGCTAATCCTGTAATAACAGTTCCAATTAATAGCATAGGAAAATTAACAGAGAGCATAATAAGTAAAACCCCTAGCATATAAACAATTAAATCGTAACTAAAAATTATTCTTCTTCCATATTTATCTGTTAAAGGCCCACCAATTAAAGCTCCTAAAGCTGCACCTAGAGCATTCGCACTCAAAGCACTCAACAAACCAACTCCAACGCTATCAATATTCAAATATGCTTGCCACAATGTTAAACTACTTGCGGCCGCTATAATAGATCCTGCTTCGATATAATTAGCCATCGAAACAGCCATTGTGGCTTTCCACCCCGTAATATTTTTTGCTGCAAATCGTTTTTCTTTCATTTAAACCCCTCCTTTTATTTTTAACATCTATCTAGCTTTTCAAATGAAAAACTTCTAATAAATCAATGGTCACAGGACGAGATTCTGCTCCTGTCTCCATTATATCCTCCATATATTTCCACCATTCCTTATTTACTTCATTGTTAGAAATTTCCTCCCACTTTTCCGTGTTATTTAATTCCACGTAACCAAATAATTCATTCGTTGCTTCATTCAGAAATATCGAATAAGATATTACCCCGTATTCCTTTAACATTCGTTTCATTTCAGGCCACAATCTATCATGTCGCAACTTATATTCTTCACCACACCCTTCATAAAGTTTCATAACAAAAGCTTTTCTCATTATTCATTACCTCCAATACTTTGATTGTTAACGCTTTCAATGATATTAATACAGATATTATCACATTTACAAAATATAAGTCAACACTTTTTATTTGTATTTTGTTGATTATACTTTGTTTTACTTTTGTTTATGTTGACTTATTGTTTTTGTTATTTTATGATAAATACATATTTTCATATCATATTTAGAAAGGATGTTTTTAATTTGAAAGCGATTACAGATTTGAATATGTATATTGATGGAGAATTCGTCAGATCTTCTGATGATGGTACTTTCAATGTACTTAATCCAGCAAACGGAAATATTATCTCAAGAGTGCCTGCAGCTACTTTAGAAGATACACAGCAAGCTATTAATTCTTCTGCACAAGCACAAAAAGAATGGAGCAAATTACCTTCTATTACACGCGGAAAATATCTGTTAGCAATTGCTAAAGAAATTCGTAATTCTTCAGAACATTTCGCACATATAATTTCTGAAGAAATGGGAAAACCTCTTGCCCAATCTTTGGTTGAAGTAGAAGTTACTGCTGAATACTTTGAATATATTGCTGGTTGGGCAAGAAAATACGAGGGTGAGATAATCCAAAGTGATCGTAAAAAAGAAAATATTTTAATTTTCAAACAACCAATTGGAGTCGTTGCTGGCATCTTGCCTTGGAATTTTCCTTTTTTCCTTATTGCTCGCAAAGCCGCTCCTGCCCTACTCACTGGTAATACTATTATTCTCAAGCCAAGTAGTCTTTCTCCAAACAACGCTTTAGAATTTGCTAAATTACTACAAAAAATTGAACTTCCTAAAGGTGTTATTAATATAGTGACAGGATCAGGGAAGGTCGTAGGAGAAGAATTGAGTAAGAATGAAAAGATTGGCATGGTCACTTTAACAGGAAGTACAGCAGCTGGACAAAAAGTAATGAAAAATGCTTCTAAAAATATTACAAAAGTATCTCTAGAGCTAGGTGGAAAAGCCCCAGCCATCATAATGGATGATGCAAACATCGACCTTGCAGTAGAAGCTGTTTTTAAATCTCGTATCATTAACACTGGACAAGTATGTAATTGTACAGAACGTGTATATGTACACGAAAATATAGCTAGCGAATTTATAGATAAAATCACAAAAAAAATGTCTGAGGCAAGTTATGGTGATCCATTAGAAAAAATAACTTATGATATGGGACCCCTGGCAAGTGAAGAAAGTTTAAAAAATGTAGAAAAACTTGTAGAGAATGCTGTCAAACAAGGAGCCACAATATTAACGGGAGGCAAGCGTGCAAAAACTAAATCTGGTTACTACTATGAGCCAACTGTTTTAACGAATGTTGATAATTCTTTTGAAATTATGAGAGAAGAAGTGTTCGGTCCTGTACTTCCAATTTCAACCTTTTCAACATTAGATGAAGCAATCGAATTATCAAATGACTGCCAATACGGTTTAACATCGTCTATTTTCACAAACGATGTTAATACAATGATGCAAGCAAGTAATGAATTACAATTCGGTGAAACCTATGTAAACCGGGAAAATTTTGAGGCTATCCAAGGCTTTCATGCCGGATGGAAAAAATCAGGAATTGGAGGCGCGGATGGACGTCATGGTTTAGAGGAGTTTTTACAAACACATGCCGTATATATTCAATATGAATAATAAATAACTCTATATAAATAAAAAATCGACTATAATCAAATCTCTTTTTAAAACTATTAAATATTCAGTAGATTTCATCCCTCCTTTTTTGTAAAATATGAAAAAAGGAGGGATATTTCATGTATACGATTCATTCTCAAACAATTGCTTTACTTCCGAAATACGACGAGCAAAGCGACGAGCTACATACATATGTCATTGAAATGTATCGATCGTTCACCGTTCCGCATTCGCCTACTCAAATCGTGAAGAGGCATGTTCGTAAATATGCAGGTTCTTATAAC
>DATBUC010000034.1:0-13391 GCA_036516515.1 Erysipelothrix sp.
GTTTTGTAAAATGACCTGCAACCATTAAGATACCACTTAGAATCGTCGCTCTAAATGTACTCCAATATTCTTTTAACATATGTTCCTCCTACAATTCTTTGATAATGATAATGATTATCAATGTAGTTTCATTATAACACATGTTATTGAAGATTCTACTTCAATGACCTAAATAATTAAATTTACTTCTATAAATGTAGGGGAATTTTTTCACAAAGATTCACAAGCATTAAAAAAACTCCTAAATAGGAGCTTTTTCGATTGTTCTTTTACTTGGGTCGGCGCCCGTTCGATAATTTTTATTTAAATTGGAGATTTCTATTATCTCTTCATCTGTTAAAACAAAATCAAACAGTGCTATATTTTCTTCTAAACGACTTACAGTTGCTGTTTTCGGAAATACAATAAAATCAGTTTGGATTTGCCATCTTAAAATAATTTGACCTGGCGTTTTACCATATTTCTTCGCCAATGCTAGTACCAGTTCTTCTTTAAGCACTTCTCCGCGCACAAGCGGTGACCATGCTTCCATAACAATAGAATTGTTAGAGCAATATTCATAAAGTACTTCTTGTGTTAGATATGGATGTCTTTCAACTTGATTAACCATCGGTGTAATCTCAGCATGTTCAACCAATAATTCTAAATGTTCAATCTCAAAATTAGAAACTCCGATAGCTCTAACCAGCCCTTTATTATAGAGATATTCCAGCGCACGCCAAGTATCAAGTGATTTTTGTGTAGGCCAATGAATTAAAAAGAGATCAATATAATCCGTTTGCAGTCTTTCAAGACTTCTATAAAATGAATTTATGGTTTCTTCATAACCTTGATCATCATCCCAAACTTTAGTCGTAATAAAAATCTCTTCTCGTGGAATCATAGATTTTCTCAGTGTTGTACCGATGATTGCTTCATTTTCATAATAACTTGCTGTATCAAAATGTCGATAACCCAGATTTAAAGCTTTCGAAATTATATTTTCTGCTTCGTTATCTTTTAATTTATATGTTCCTAAACCAACGATAGGTATTTTAACCCCATTATAGAGTTCTCTATTTTTCATCCTTATCTTTCCTTTCTAATAATTGTTCTAACCATGATTTTTTCGGTTTTAAACCTTTGATTTCTTTCATTTTTTCTTCAACAGCCAAGGCGCCTTGACGCATCGTGTATTTTCCACGACCAACCTCAAATACCCAAATACCTTCTAGTGGGACGTTGATAAGCACATCAGCATCTTTCACTATATACTTATCATGTTCCATTCGAATCATTTCAAATACACGATTACTGAGCGCCGTTGCTGATTCAAAATTATGGAACTCACCATCATTATGCATTGTTACAGCTATCTTTTGTTCAATACCGTACGCTGTTATCAATGGTAAAGGAAGATTCATTCTTACGCCACCGTCGGTGAGCATATACTGGCCAACCGGACAAGCATCGATAAAGAAAGGGAAAGAACTCGAAGCACGAACTGCTTTAGCCAACGAGACATCACTTATAATCTCCCAATTGTCATCGAGCTTCTTAAACGAATCTGGATGGGAGACGAATACTATTATTTTTCCTGTAACGATATCAACAGCGGGTATCGCAAGCGGAATTTTCACATCCGTTATTTTCTCAACACCGTATTGCTTAAAATACTTATTCAATAGTTGTTCAAATATTATCCCATCAACAAGGCCGCTACTATTTTTATCCTTAAATTTCGTGATTACTCTAAAAATATTTCTATTAAATAATTTCATATGCTCTACTTCTTCTTCTAAAGCTAAAACACTCTCTACCAATTCATCAATAGGCATACCAATCGCCACAAACGCAGCAATCACTGAGCCCATTGAAGTGCCTGATACTGCATCAAGGCTTATTCCTTCCTGATCCAAAGCTTTAAGTACGGGCAACTGCGAAAACGACTTTATGCCTCCACCAGATAATGCAAGTCCTATAGTTTTCTTCATACGACCACCTCTTTTTATCATTATACCATTTTCATAAAAAGTCTTTCTTATTTGTACTAAAAAACTGAACACCACTCATGTTCAGTTTTCATTAGATTTCATATATTTTCTTTGCAAGCGCTCTGGCAAACACGCAAGTACTTCATAAATTGTGAGCCCTGTTTTGACAGAGACGACTTCAAGTTCTCTATGCTCTCCAATAAGTTCTACAATATCATCTACTTGGATCGAGTGATCCCCTCTAATCATTAATTGATCCATGCATATTTTACCAATAATCGGAAATGCATTTCCTTTTATAAAGACAGGGTAAAGATTTTGTCTCAAATCAAAACCATCAGCATAGCCAATTGGAACTGTTGCAAATATCTCCTCTTTGCTTGCGATATACGTATAGTCATATCCAACAGTTTCACCTTCATTAAGGTAATCTATATGAGATATCTTCGAGTATAGACTAAGAACAGGTTTTAACTCTAAATATGGATGATAACCATATAATGATAAACCAAATCGAACACCATTGACTTTTGGGAGTCCTTCTAAATAAGACAGCGGTATATTGCCAACGTGAATCCACTTAATCTCACTTAGTGAAATTTCAGCTATGATCTGCTTGAAGTTCATTAATTGCCTTTGCGTGAACTGATTCTCTATATTACTCGCAAAGTGGGTATAAATTCCTTCTACTGTGTGCTTTTTCAAAACTTGAAAAATATCTCTTTTTACTTTTAAGCCCATCCGATTCATCCCAGTGTTTATTTCTAAATGGAGTCTTACTGGCTTTTCTATTTCATTAAGCCAATTTAATGAACTTATTGTGTAAATGAATTGAGGATGATTATATTTTTGTATTGCCTTATTACTTGTCCTTCCGAAAATAAGTATGTCTACACTAATTCCGTTTTCTACTAATTTTACTGCTTCTTCAATCGAGGATACACATAATATTTGGGTACCCATCTGTTCAAAAGCTTTCGCCATTTCTATCATGCCATGTCCGTATGCATTTGCTTTAACAACAGGAAACACGGATCTGTCACCAATCTGATTTAATAGCGATTGATAATTATGATTTAATTTATCTAAAGATATCTCTGCCCATGTTTCGCTACGCATTAAATAATCCTCGAATAATTATATCCAATATATAAAGCAATAAAGCGATGTAATAACCATATCATTGAAGAAACATCTTCCGATAAAGAGAGTTTGATAACGAGTAAATAAGACGACATATCGAGTAAATTTGATAACCCAAACGTATAAACTACATCGGATATTACAATACCTAGTAGTGTAAATAAAACGCCTAAAATAGCGAATTTTTTTTGAACACCACGTCCAAATTTTTGAATAGCCATTGCTACACCATAACCAACGCCCCATACTATAATGGAAATGTTTATTTCTGATCGGATTAAGCCCGTTAATACGCCTAATATTATTGAACTCAATAAACCAACAATAATCGCGACAGTAAATCTTTGTTTCTGCGTTAACGCTCTTACATTAAAGACATCCATAAAATCCCCCGTTCTTTTTTATTATTTCTATTTTAACATAAAATCATATTTATGTTGAATGATTTAAGAAGTTTCAAGCGAATTATAAAAAGATTTGGTATAATAAGGAGTAGACAAATAGATAGGAGGAACTTCATGAAAACACCAGAGTATAATGGTAATCTTCGCTCTAATATTATTAAGGTTCCTGAAGCAATCGAGCAAGCAAGTGGTATAAGAGTATTTGGTCGACTTATTCGTTCTTTTATTTTTACAACAGATGTTGCCATTATTAGGAATTGTAATGCAGACGCAGTCATTGCAATATATCCTTTTACCCCTCAACCCATCATTACACATGCACTCATTCAATCAGCAGACATTCCGGTTTTTACAGGTGTTGGTGGTGGCACGACCAGAGGACCACGGGTAGTTAACTTAGCTATGGATGCCGAACAACAAGGCGCGATGGGCGTCGTCGTCAATGCCCCTACTAAAAATCAAGTTATCGCTTCAATTAAGCAAAGACTTGAAATTCCTGTAATTGTTACTGTCTTAGATGAAAATGAAGATATTCAAGGAAGGCTTGATAATGGAGCTAGCATCATTAATGTTTCCGCTGCCTCACGTACAGCTGAAGTTGTTGCATCAATTAGAGAACGTTATCCTGACATTCCCATCATAGCTACAGGCGGTCCAACCAATGAATCCATCGAAGCAACAATCAAGGCCGGAGCAAACGCAATCACCTTTACCCCACCAACCACTGCGGAACTATTCAAAGGAATTATGACTAAATATAGAACTACGGGCTTTTAATCAGACTATTGATTAGATAATATGTTAGACTATAAGTGTAAAGTTTGGAGTGATAATATGAAGCTAAAAGTTAGTGAAGAAGCTGCACAATGGTACATCGACGAACTATTTCTAGAACCAAATCAAAGTATCAAGTTTTTTGGAAAAGTTTATGGGCCTCATGATGGTTTCTCAATCGCTTTAGATGTAGCTGAGCCATCTAAAACCCTTGCTGAAATCACTGTGAAAGGTATTAACTTTTATATCGACGCAAATGATGCATGGTTCTTTGACAACTATGACTTAGACATTTCTTTTGATGAAAAGTTGAAAGAACCAAAATACAACTTAATTAAAATTTAAGCGTAGGCATACGCTTTTTTTCTAAACACCTAATTAGGTGCACCTAACAATGTGGAGGACATCATGAATAAAATTGGAATAGAAGATTTTTTAAATTATAATTATTTATCTGGGTTAAAGACAATTCACAATCGTGATTTATTTTCATTTATAATTTCTAACCCAAATAAAGAGGAAAACAATTATAAACAATCGCTCTATGTGAGTGATGATAACAACCATCGCAAAATATATGAATTTAAAGCGGGTGCTTTTTACAAATTTTTTGATGCGGAAACACTTGTAGTTAAAGAAACGGAAGATAAGAAAGAACATCTTCTTTTCATCAACATTAACAGTAAAGAAGTCGTCAAAAAAGTACCGCTAGAACATAGCATCTCATCGCTCGAATTTATTGATGAGAATCATTTGATTTATTCCAGCTACCATAACCCAAATAAAGAAGAGTATGATGATAACTTATTTGAAGTTATCGAGACCATACCATTCCAATCAAATGGTTCTGGGTTTACACAAGGAAAATTCACACAGCTATTTTTACTTGATTTAAAGTCAAACAAGGTCACAGAACTCACAACAATTAATGAAGATGTTATGACTTTTGAATTTGACGAAAATAAGAACAATTTATTTTATACAAGTATTCAAAATACAGGAATACTTACTTTCTACCCCCATTTATACAAAATAAACTTGAATAATTTAGAAAAATCTACCCTTTACTCTAAAGAAGAATTTTCAATCAGTTCAATAATTCCTTTAAATAATAAAATATATGTAACAGCCGCTAGTCTTTTAGAACATGGAATCAATCAAAACCGAGATTTTTATGAGGTTGAAGATAACAATCTTAATCTCGTCATTGAATTTGGTCTCAGTTCTTACAACTCAATTGGAAGCGATGTTCGTTACGGCGGTTCAAGAAATAGCCAAATACACGAACAAGCCTATTATTTTGTCGGAACTTATCACACTTACAATCGTCTCTATAAATTCGATGGTAACAAAATAAGTGTTATTTATGAATCAGAAGGTAGTATCGATGGTTGGGATTTTGCCAATGATGGATCGCTTAATATGATTCTCTTAAAAAACGATCAGTTACAAGAGATCTATCGATTAGATTTAGAAAATCAATCATTAACACAAATTAGCAGTTTGAATAAAGATATGCTTAAAGATCAGTATATTGGTATTCCAAAACATATTTCGTTTGTTAACGATGGACAAGCATTAGATGGTTGGATAATTTACCCTCGCAATTTTAAAGAAGGTAAGCGTTACCCTGCTATATTAGATATTCATGGTGGACCAAAAACAATTTATAGTGATGTGTTCTACCATGAAATGCAGCATTGGGCAAGTGAAGGATATTTTGTCTTTTTCTGTAATCCTCGTGGCGGGGATGCTTTCGATAATCAATTTGCCGATATAAGAGGAAAGTATGGAACCATTGATTACGATGA
Source organism: Erysipelothrix sp. (assembly GCA_036516515.1). Classification (GTDB taxonomy): domain Bacteria; phylum Bacillota_I; class Bacilli_A; order Erysipelotrichales; family Erysipelotrichaceae; genus Erysipelothrix. The sequence goes on from DATBUC010000034.1 coordinate 6,106, forward strand.
TATTATGGCTTTTACAGATCATATCCTTGATCATTATCCGATTGATAAAGAAAAAGTTGGTGTGACGGGAGGCTCCTATGGTGGATTCATGACAAACTGGATTGTCTCACATACAGACCGTTTTGCGGCAGCAGCAACTCAACGAAGTATTTCCAACTGGATTTCCTTTTACGGAACTTCAGATATCGGCTATTATTTCGCAAGTGATCAAACAGACGCAAATCCATATGAAAAACTTGACGAAATGTGGGAACAATCTCCGCTTAAACATGCACAAAATATAGACACACCCCTTTTATTTATACACTCTGACAAAGACTATCGTTGTCCGATCGAACAAGCAATGCAACTTTACACTGTAGTAAAAGAAAAGGGTGTTGATACTAGATTTGTCTGGTTTAAAGACGAAAATCACGACTTATCAAGAACTGGTCGTCCAAAAGGTAGAATCAAACGCTTAGAAGAAATTACAGCATGGATGAATCATTATTTGAAATAAGAGTAGCTTAGGCTACTCTTTATTGTTTTGTTGCACTATATCTCTGATATTGTTATAATTAGCATACGGGGATGTCTTGGTTTCGACAGGATCTCGTTTGATTTGGAAGGCAGTGGTTAGCGACCTTAGTGCTAAAAAAAATTAACTGGAAACAACAGTTTAGCATTTGCTGCTTAATTAGCCTTTAGAGCTGCAGCATGATTCACCGCATTTTATCTTTGGGTAACGTGAATCAACAAAACCTACAAAGATTAAGGCGTAAGTTTGCTCGAACTTATGCTCGAAAATTTAGAGCACATCAAGGGGCGGTTTGTTTGTTTCTCAAACCTTGATTACTCAGAAACAAACTAAACTGTAGAATTCCAAATGTGGAACATTTCCTGGACGCGAGTTCAATTCTCGCCATCTCCACCAATTTATTAACAACCCTAGACAACAAGTCTAGGATTTTTTTAACTTAAAAAACTCACTAGGGAGCGCTTTGTATGAATCAAATCATTATTATTGCAATATTTGTCTTTACTGTTCTCATATTTATTGTTAGTCACTATAACAAAAGTAAATATCAATTTACTTTAAAATCTATTTCCCTCATTTTGCTTGCTTTATCTATTTTGTCTTTACGATCATTTCAAAGTAACAATCAAAAAAGAGAACAGAAGTTAGAAATCGTGGATAAATTATCTGTAAGACGTACTGAAGTAAAAACTGATAAAATTCCCTTGCATTTTTTAACTGAATATTATAAAAATGATAGTCTTGAGAATGGGGAAGAGTTTAAAGATCGAGAAGGCCTCGATGGATATCAAATCATAGAGTTTACAAATACATATGTAGGCGATGTTTTAGTAAATCAAAAGGCACATTTAATTGAAGTAGTTCAGCCTGTTAATCAACGTATCTTGATTGGTTCTGATGATTTACAAGGAATCAATGACGGCCGTTCTAAACAAACATTAGTATTTATAAACTCAGAACGGGCAGATCATAATTTTCCTTATTTTATTTGGGATGAACAGCTCTATCAACTTGCTCACGATCTCATCATTAAGTATATTAAAACTCATCAAGATATTACATATATCAATGAAGATGGTGCAATTGGTTATATGATTACAACCTCAGCCGACCCAACAGAAACACTTTCAAAGATTATAACTTATTCACAAGTAAATGATCTTCTCTTTCAACCTAATTTAGCAAAAACAGCACTTGTTTCCTACTCTTATAATGGAAAGTCTTACTTGATGCAGTTGTTTTATGAAGATGAAATACAAAAAGACCATACTCAACTTTAATTGAGCGTGGTCTTTTTATCTATATTCACAAAAAACTCAAGTATTGGTACAACAACTGCAGCAACTAAACCGACTGAAAACCCAGTATTATACAAGTTCATTCCACCATGTAAAAACCCTGAATTCAACAGCACTGTCGCATTAATCAAACTGACAATGATTCCTGTAAGCCATCCATATCTACCTACTAGTGGGGCTAAAGCTGTTCCGAATAAGGCAGCAAATATACTGCTAATGTCGCCAGCATTCCAAAGATTCATGATACAACCTAAAATAACCCCTAATAAAATTGGTGCAATATTTTTCCAATGTTTACCCACTGCTCCAAAACCATAGACTGCTAAGATACCACCAATAGATGGACCATTTAACGAACCTTTTGCAATAAATACAACATAAAACAAAGCAATTAGTCCGTTAATCCCCATGTTCATATAAGTCGTACCACTACCATATATTTCCATAAAGTCTGTTTTGTAACCTGAAGATTGAAATAATTCTCTTAAATTTCCTGTTGTGAATCCATTTAGATAGTATCCATAAACAAAATTCACCAAAAAGAAAAAGGTTAAAAGAATGCCAAATTTTGTATTGTTACCTTGACTTAAAATAAGTCTTTGATAAGACATAAAACCAAATGCCTTCATCATTGAGACATATAAGGTACTCATCAAACCAATCGCAAACCCAACATTATATAGGTTATAACCTTTATGTGTATTATATAAATGACGTGAGACAGGCGTTATTAAAAAACCAACCGATACGCCAATGAACAATGATAAAACAATTCTAATTATAGGAGGTAAATTTATTACGAACATTATTTCAGTTACGATTGGCGAAAAACTTGTTGCTAATAAGCCAATGTTAATGACGTTTGAAAACCTTTCTTTTGCGTAAATTGAATAAAAATATACGCCCAACATAATAGGGACGATATTTACAATATTCTTTCCAAATAAACCAAAACCGAACATAAGGGATAAAGTCGCTAATGACATACCATTAAACTCAGCTTTTGAAACACGCATCATTATAAATGAAACAAGCGTAATTAAACTAGAATTTAAAAGGCTTGCACCAAATCCTCCAATCTCAAAATAATCGCTAATAAGAATATCTGACTCAATTATTATATTTTTAAAACCTATTACAAGTTCGCTAAATGGTTGTAAGAATAGCGATGAAATAATTAGTAGAATTAAAAACAAATAAATAACTACTACTTCACGGGATCTCATAAATCACTTCCTTTTTATAATTATATCGAATTATAAGTATATCTTCTATCAATTGTATGTTTATTTACGTCATATACACTTTTAAAACAATAAAAAAAGCTCAATTTTTAATCGAGCTTCAGAAATTCTATATTATTAAAAACTTTTCTATATTTATTCAAAATGTATTGTCTATTTTTATGTACAACTAATCCAATTAGAATACCAATAATACTTCCCACTACAACATCACTAGGGTAATGTACAAAAACATATAAACGAGAAAAAGCCATCAAGAAAGCAACAATAAGAATTGGCACGCGGAATTTAACTTTTTCTCGAAACAATAGTACTGCTACTGCAAATGAGCTCGCACTATGTCCAGACGGAAAGGATGAACCTTGTGGCCGGGATATTAAAAGATCTATAGGGTCTACCAAAAATGGTCTCGGTCTACTAAATATAGGTTTTAAAATTAAGCTCACAATGATAAGTTCAATCACTATTGCGACAACGGCCAATACAGCTGTTTCTTTCTTCTTTTTATAGAAAAACAAAAATAAAATGATAAGTAACCATATTTCAGCATGATCCCCTAAAGTGGTTAAAATTTTAAAAAAATAATCTAATCCGGGTGTTCTTATTCCCTGAAGCCAATTTAAAAAATCTAATTCCATAATATCACCTGCATTTTAACCATTATAACAAATGATATCTCATTATTCTATTACTTCGACATATATATCTTCAGCAGCCTGACGTGTAATGTAGAGTTCCTTACCCTCTTTATCAATGATAATTTGACCATCATAAGGTAAAATCTCTTTAACAACAAACTGATCACCAATTTCAAAATCTATTGCTTCTAAATACTCCAGTAATTCGCCCGTATCTCTAACCCGTCTAAAAACAGCTTTTTCATTACTTATCAATTTACTCATACTTTTAGTTTGGTCATCCTTTTCTTGAGCATTACCATAAATAATTTCTCCGTGTGGACATGCCTTCGGGTAGTTTAAAAATTCGTTTAATCGTGCAGCTAGTTTTTCTGACGTACCATGCTCTAAAATCTCAGCGTCATCATGCACTTCTGTCCAAGAGTAGCCTAAATGCTCGACCAAAAAAACTTCCCATAAACGATGTTTTTGCACTAACGCTTCAGCTTCTTTGCGTCCTTTTGTTGTCAGCATCAAACCCATTGTACGATCGCGATCAACATGGCCACTATCTATTAATTTTCGAACCATTTCACTGGTTGAAGCAGGAGAAACACCTAAATAGCTTGCAAGTTTCTTGTTATTTAACTTTTCTTTTTTTTCATTTTGATTGAAAATTATTTTAATATAATCTTCTCTATTTGGACTCATCATATAACCATCCCCCTTAAATTAGGTGCGCCTTATATTTCTATTATAAACCCTAAATTTTGTTTTCGCAAGTTAACATACTATAATATAGAAAAAGGAGGGCTTAATGATGCATATTTCATGGCACGGACATTCTTGTTTTATATTTGAGACTTTTTCTAAGCACAAACTTATTATCGATCCATTTATAAAAGATAATCCACTTTCAGACTTAGATATTAATCAGATTAATGTGGATTATATTGTGGTAACTCATGCACACAACGACCACTTTGGTGACACAATTGAACTGGCAAAAATTACAAATGCGAGTGTTATATCAACAGTTGAAATCTGCCAATTTTTAGATCGATTTGATATCGATACCATTGGTATGAATATTGGTGGGCAGGCTCAATTCCCATTTGGTTCTTTAAAATTAACACCTGCTTTTCATAGTTCTAGTTTAAATTATGAAGGCCAAACGATTGAACTGGGACTTGCTAGTGGCATCATATTGGATGATGGATACAAAAAAATATATCACGCAGGCGATACTGCTTTATTTTCAGATATGAGTTTGATTGCTCCAGTTGATTGCGCGCTATTACCAATTGGAGATCACTTCACTATGGGAATTGAAGACGCTGTAAAAGCAGTTGAATTCCTTAAACCAAAAAAAGTGATTCCAATGCATTATAATACTTTTGATTTAATTAAACAAAACCCTTATCAATTTGCTGAAAAAGTCAAAAATAATATTGTCTATATTCCGAAAATTGGAGAATTAGTAAAAATCTAAGCCGCCCAGCGGCTTTTTAATTTAGTAAATAATTACGATCAAAAGTGATGGCGAGTTTATAATCATATCCCCATTTTTTAAATTCCATGTTTATAGTTTCTTTTAATTCCACGTCTGTCATAGTTATTGTTTCAGGTACAACCACATCAAAAATAAGCTTATGATGAAAAAGACGTAAATCGTGAAAACTTAAATCCGGATGAATACGTTTTAAGATCATTTTCGTATCATTTTTTATCTTAATGAGTTTAGGATCATTCATGTCTAAGGGATCTAAATGAATCACCATATCCATACCGTAATTTTTTAATATAGTATACTCTAATTTATCGATGATTTCATGAGCCTCTATCAACGATAGATTGGCATCAACTTCTACATGAACCGTAGCATAATGTTGATCTAATCCATAACTGTGAATAATCAAATCATGAAAACCAATAATACTATCATCATTTTCAAAAATTTCTGAAATACCTTTTATGAGAGATTCATCCGGACGTGAACCTAATAAATCATGTACAAATGATCGGATCATCTCAATCGAAGACTTAATGATAATAATTGCAATAAATAATCCTAAGATATTATCTAAATCGAAAGAGAACTTTAACTTTACAATAAAGCCAATAAGAATTGAACTAGTAATTAAAACATCATTAACACTATCTTTCGCATTCGCTAACATAACTTCCGACCTTGTTTCGCGATACTTTTTTTGATAGTAATAGTAGAGAAATAATTTACTAAAAATAGACACAATTAAAACGATAAATAATACTTTACTTACCTTAACAACATTCGGATTAAAGAAACCCATGACACTTTCTCGCAAAGTATCAATTCCTAAATATAACATGATGATTGAGATGATAAAACCACTAATCAATTCAAATCGAGCGTGCCCAAAGGGATGTTCATGATCTGCTGGGAGGCCCGCTAACTTAAACCCAAGAACCGTAATAGTCGCTGAGAGAAAATCAGATAAATTATTAATCGCATCTGCAATTAAAGAATAGCTTTTAGAACTTAACCCCACAATAATTTTCATAATAAAAAGCGCTAGGTTGATCATGATTCCCATTGCGCCTGCTCTCATACCCAATTTATTTCTTTCTGTCATTATTAACCCTGCCTACATTTCTTACAAATACCGTATAACTCTAATTGATGATGTGTTACTTTAAATCCAGTTTCTTCTTCTACTTCCTCTTCGTATGTGCCTAATGGGCAATCTTTAACAACAGTAATTTCCATACACTCAGTGCATATCAAATGATGACGGTGAATATTACGATTGTAGTCATAGACTGCTGAATTGGGCTCTTGTAATACCGTTCTATTAACGAGCTTATTTTCGACAAAAGCATCCAATATACGGTAAACAGTCGATAAATCCATCTCCACATCTGCTTTCTCAATAATTTGGTCAATAGTAAGTGGTGTATGATGATTTTTAAGGACTAACAAAATAGACAATCTTTGTTTTGTAACTCTTAGATTGTGCTTATTAAGCTCTTCTTTAATAGCATTTTGCATGCTTTTATTTTCTAACATGTTTAATCGACTCCTTAATTTTTTCAATTTGTGATTGCCCTCTGGTAATATCACTAAGTGGTTCGAGTATTTTTTTATCAATAATATCAACTGTGTAGCGCACAAGACTATCATAGTTTCTGTCTACAATTGTAGCATTATTTTCAAAATGAACCTCTATATCATTAATGAATTCATACGGAAAAGCAACCTCATATGTCTCGACAAGTAAGGGTTCTAAAATTATCGCTGCATCAAGCGCTTGTTGCACACTAGAACCATAGGCTCTAATTAAACCACCAACACCTAATTTTATACCACCATAATAACGAACCACTACAGCAATAACATAGTTCATATTTGAACCTTGTAAAGTTTGCAGCATTGGTAGACCGGCACTTGATGCGGGCTCTCCATCGTCATTTGATCTTTCAATATCATCGCAAATATAAGCGGAACAATGATGTGTTGCTTTATGATGTTCTTTTTTTACCCAAGCTAAAAAATCCTTAGCCTCATCTTCAGTTTTTACAGGGGCTAAGTAAGTAATAAACTTAGATTTTTTTATATGCTGTTCAACAA
>DATBUC010000035.1:0-4591 GCA_036516515.1 Erysipelothrix sp.
CTGAACGCGAGGAATTGATTCGGCTAAGAGAATAAAATGAATTTCTTAGGGCGAGACATGAGTATGAAAAAAAGTTAAGAGCCTTAGTTCAAAAAAGAGAGCGAAAAACAAGGACAAGACGAAAGTAATAATAGAACTAAGGCGAATGTTTCCCTATGTAAGCTTAAAGACATGGCTACGAATTAGTAACCTGCCAAAAAGTTCTTTTTATGAATGGTCAAAGAAATTGAATGTGGTCGATCATGAAGAAGAAAACTTAATTAAAAAAATTAAGTGAATAAAGGTTGGATAACAGACGTTTAAAAATTTAAACTATGTAGTAATAAATTATCTTTATCACCAACTCTCGATTTACATAATTTACAAATTGTACCGTTCAGCATGTCTACGCGTCCTACTATAAATTTTACAAATAGAAGCTTAAATGAAACCATAAACAATACGCCAAAAGCAGAAGATTTGATAATTCATTCCGACCAAGGTTTTCACTATCAGCACCATACTTAGGTAAAAACGTTAGAAGAAAACAACATAAGGCAGAGTATGTCTAGAAAAGGAAACTGTATCGATAATTCTCCGATGGAGAACTTCTTTGCGATACTAAAACAAGAAATGTACTATGGTAATGAGTTTAGAAATATGAAAAATTTAAAAGAAGAAATAACAGAATATATTACTTGGTACAACAGCGAAAGAATAAAGACAAAATTAAAAGGACTCTCACCTGTTCAATACAGGGAAGAATCCTTTGGTACCACTATTTAAATATAAAGTCCGTGTTTACGGGTTCACATCACAATCTCTTCTTTTTTTATTTGTAGTCCTTTTGTAGTCCTTTTAAATTTTTAGGTATTAAAAAAGCCACTCGTAAGTGGCGTTGTTGATTAATTGGCAGGGGTACCAGGATTCGAACCCGGACTAGCGGTTTTGGAGACCGCGGCTCTACCGTTAAACTATACCCCTATGTGACTGGCTTGCAAGAGTTATATTATCATTTAACTTATAAGAAGTCAACTTGAATTTGACTTATCATTGGGGGTTTATTTTGTTATAATGTTTGCAAGAGGTGACGCATATGAAAATCATTATGGATCAGGATGCGATGAAGCGTTCAATGGTAAGAATGGCTCATGAAATTATTGAGAGTAATCGTGGCTTGGAGCGTGTTGTTTTATTGGGAATTGAAACACGTGGGGCGACGATTGCATTTCGTTTAGCGAAAATTTTAAAAGAGATTGAAGGAATTGATGTACCGGTTGCATCATTAGATGTTAGTTATTGGCGTGATGATTTAAAGACGGATGGCGAGGCTTTTCGTTTGCCAATTAGTGTACAGGACAGAAATGTTATTTTAATTGATGATGTATTGTTTAAAGGCCGTACAGCGCGTGCTGCAATGGATGGGATTGTTTATAATGGACGTCCACGTCGTATTCAGTTGGCTGTCTTGGTAGATCGTGGTCATCGTGAGTTACCAATTAGAGCTGATTTTGTTGGTAAGAACATTCCAACTTCACTGACTGAAGATGTTCGGGTTAAATTAGTTGAAGATGACAATGATGAAGCAGTAATTCTTTATTAGTAATGTGAAGCCCGTAAGGGCTTTTGTCTTTGAAAGGAGCGCTATGAAGGAAAAAAGTACCGATTTTGAAAAAGCCTATTCGCGTAGTTTAAAAAGAATTGCGCAAAGAGATGTCAGTAGTTTTGAAATGCGGAGTTATTTAGAAGAACGTTTTGATTTAGAAAAAGAGCAGCTTGATGAAATTATCGAACGCTTAGAAAAAGCACGTTTAATCGATGATGAGCGTTTTTTAAATAGCCGTATTGAAACTTTACAACTACAACAAAGAGGCAATCAACGCATTATCCAGGATTTAATACCCAGGGGTTATAAGAAAGAAGAGATTGAGGCAGTTTTAAATCAAGAACCTCATGATGTTTATGTTAATAGAGCTTATATGCGCTTAGAAGCAATGAGTAAAAGAGCGCAAAAGGGATCTAAGTTTCAGCGCATTGAGAAATTAAAGGCGCACATGGCAAGACAGGGGTTTGAGTTCTATATTATTGAAGAAGCCTTTGAACGTTTAGACTTGGATCATGATAAAGATTTAGAGTATGAGGCATTAAAGAAAATTATGACACGTTACCATCAGCGCTATCATGAAAAGTATGCCGCTTATGAATATAAACAGAAAATGATCCAAGTTGGTTTAAGTAGGGGTTATCAATATGATATGATTGAAAGGATATTAAAGGAGCTAGAAAATGAAAATTAGAGATTTAGAAAAAGGCATGAGACTGGATTTACCGCTCTTGGTCTCACAAGTAACAAAAGGCGTCACTCAAAATGGTGCTCCATATCTTTCAATTACCTTACAAGATAATTCCGGAAGTATCGAAGCAAAGTTTTGGGATGTGAAAAGTGAACATGAAGCGATGATTAAAGTTGGCGCTATTCTTGAGTTTAAAGTCGATGTTTTATTATATCGCCAAAATTTACAATTGCGTGTTCATGATGTAACAGCAAAAGACACAGACAACTATGATTTAGGAGACTTTGTCCAATCATCAGAATATGATGTGGCGTACCTAAAAGAAGCAATTACAGGATTTATTGAAACAATAGAGAATAAAATTATTAAAGAAATCACGCAAGAAGCATTGGCTTATTATGGTGATAAATTTTACCAATACCCAGCGGCAACTCGTAATCATCATGATTTTGTAGGGGGACTGGCAACGCATGTTTATGGCATGGGTAAATTAGCCAATAGTATTTGTGATCTATATCCTATATATAATAGAGACCTCTTATTGGCAGGCGTTATCATGCATGATTTAGGAAAGATTGAAGAATACGATGCGCCTTTACTCAGTCAATACACACCTGAAGGGCGTTTAATTGGGCATATTTCGATTATGCATACCCGCCTTACACAAATCGTTGAGAAATTAGGTTATGAAAATACTGAAGAAGCATTAATGTTGCGTCACATGGTTTTATCTCATCATGGAGAGCTAGAATATGGCTCACCGGTCTTACCGATGACCAAGGAAGCAGAGATGCTTAATTTTATTGATAATATTGATGCGCGTACTAATATGTTTGAAAAGTTCTATCCAGAACAAGAAGAAGGCACATTCAGCCCTCGTATGTTTGCCTTAGATAACCGTAATTTCTATAAAGGTAAGGGTGTTAAGTAAAAAGCCTTGACACTACTTTCTTTTGTGGTATACTTGATTTTGTTAAGTTAAAGATTAGGAGGCAATACACATGGCAGTTAAATTACGTTTAAGAAGACAAGGTTCAAAAAACAGACCTTCATACCGTATCGTCGCAGCTGACTCACGTGCACCGCGCGATGGACGTTTTATTGAAATTATTGGACATTATGACCCAACAACAAAACCAGCTACAGTTAAATTCGACGAAGAATTAGCAATGAAATGGTTACGTGTTGGAGCTCAACCTTCAGATACTGTACGTAGCATCTTATCAGATCATGGTTTGATGACACGTTTACATGAAGAGAAACTCAATAAGTAATGAAACCAATTGAAGAAGTACTATATGATTTAGTTCTTCCTATTGTTGAGGAAGAAGACAGTTTAAGTGTCCAAAAACTTCCAAGCTTAGACGAAAACGAGATTATTCTTGTTGTCTATGCAGAAAGTCCAGATATTGCACGTTTAATTGGACGTCAAGGCTCAATGGCTCATGCTATTCGTCAAACGATGTCTATTGGATCACGCGTATTAGATCGACGCATTAACGTAAAATTTGAATCATACTAAGGATGGCTTGAGGGCACATCCTTTTTTATAGGAGGCATAATCCATGGATACAGTCGTAATCGGTACCATCGTACGTCCTTTTGGAATAAAGGGCGAAATGAAAGTTAAAGTTGAAACTGATTTTGTTGAAGAACGCTTCAAAATTGGCGAAACAGTCTATTTAGAAATAGAAAAGACAATGCAACCCTTCATTGTTTCATCAGCAAGAATGCATAAAGGTGCCCTTTTACTGGGCTTTGAAGGGTATCCTAATATTAACGATATCGAACAGTTTCGCAATTATAAAATTTATTACAAAACAAGTGAAGTGCATGAGCTAAAAGATAATGAATACTATTTCACAGATTTAATTAACCTTGATGTTTATGTTGAAAATAAAAAAGTTGGCACGGTAAAAGAAATCTACGACACGCCCGCTCATCCTGTTATGAGAGTTGTTTTTGACAACAATCAAGAATCAGCGCTTGTACCTTTAGTTAAAACATTTATCAAATCAGTCGATTTAAAAAGCAATAAAATCGAAGTAAACTGGATGGAGGGACTTTGGTGAAAATCAGTATTTTAACTCTCTTTCCCGAAATGTTTGATGGTTTTAAAGAAACTTCAATCATTAAAAAAGCAATATTAAAAGAGCATGTTCATTTAGATATTGTCGACATGCGTAGTTTTACCGAAGATAAACATAATCGTGTAGATGATTATCCATATGGTGGTGGGGCTGGTCTTGTTTTAATGTGTCAACCTGTGGTTGATGCGATTGAATCTGTAAGAACAGATGAATCAACAGTAGTCTTAC
>DATBUC010000036.1:0-1853 GCA_036516515.1 Erysipelothrix sp.
TTATTTTGGCTGAAAGTAAAGTCAATAAAGATGAAACAATTTATATCAGTTTAGATGAAGATGGCAGCATTAAACAAGCAGATGCCAGCATTCATCTCTCATCAGATAAAGCAATCAAAGAAATTGAAGATCGATCAAATCTAGATAATATCCAAAATATTAAAAGTGATATCGAAGCAGAAAACACAAATGGAAAAATAAAATGGAATACAGATGAAAAAGAAATCTACTATACAGGTAAAGTGACAAAGCAAACACCAGTCACTTTCGATATTGTCTACAAACTTAATGGAAAAACAATCAAACTTGAAGATGCTTTAGGCAAAGATGGAAAGTTTGAAATGCAAATCAAAGCACAAAATAACCATCGCAAAAACATTACTGTAAATGGTAAACAACAAAATCTATTTGTACCTTATGCAGTTCTAGGTTTAGTACCATTAAATAAAGAAAACTATGAAAACATAAAAGCCGACCATGCAAAAGTTTTAAGCGACGGAAATAAAGAAATGATCGCTTTTGTCACCTTACCAGGTATGAAGCAAAACTTCGACATCAAGGACATTGATGAAACAATCAAAATTGAAGCCGATGTACACAACCTCAGTATGGATCCTATTTACCTAACAGCCGTGCCATTAGAAATTGATTTAGAAGATGACAGCATCGACTTATCATCGTTAGACGATTTAAAAGCAGAATTATTAGATGGCCTGAGTGAATTGAAAGAAGGAACCAAAGCGCTTTATGAAGGTAATGAAACCCTAAATGATGGGGTACATAAACTCGAAGAAGGGACTATGAGCGCCAAAGAAGGTGCCCAACAATTAGAAACAGGTGCCAGTGCCCTCAACAATGCCCTAAATCAAGCACAGACAGGCAGTCAATCACTTGCTAGTGGTTCACAACAAGTTGCCCAAGGGAATCAACAACTTGCAAATAAATTCAATGAAGTAATGCAAGGCATCAACAAGAATGGTACCAACTTAGCTTCTGATGCACTGGCTGCAAAAGTAAATCAGTTCAATTCAGGCATCAAACAGCTTAAAGAAGGCGCTCAAAATCTCAGCAGCGGCGCCAATGAATTACATAAAGGTTCACAACAATTAAATGCTGGTATATTAGAACTGGTGGAAACAATCGAGACTAACAAAGTCAAAATAAATGATGCAGTTGCTCGATTAGGTACACAACTAGAGGGTAAATCCGAGCAAATCAACGCGTTAGTAGCACAAAAACAACAAATGTCTTACATGTTAGCAATGATAAATACACCTTTGGAAAAACTTAATGACATGGATAAGAACGATCCAGTAGTTCAACTCGCGATCGCAGTGAATGCTTTGCCAGAAGAACAAGGTCAAAAAGCGATTAAGGAAACAATGATAAAATTGCTTGAAGGCAATATCACTTTAAGTAATCAACTTCTTGGTTTATTTAATGAAATAAACACACAATATCAAGATGCCCAAGAAAAAGTTAAGATTTTAAATAGTGAAAACCTAGAAGAGAACTTAGCACTATTGGTTCAAGGAAGCTCTGACTTAGAAACAGGTTTAACCCAATTATCTAATGGATCCAAAGAACTTCTAGAAGGCATATCTATTTTGGAAACCGAAACAAACAAACTCAGTGCTAAGTTAGATGATGAAAAAATTAAATCAGCATTAAAAGATGCGCCCAAATTACAAAAGGAAATCAATAAGTTAGCCGAAGGTTCACAAGCTGTAGCTGTGGGAAATGAAGGATTGAATGCAGGACTTTCTGAAATTGCAGGGAAAGCACCTGAATTACAAGCAGGTACGAGTGCCTTAAATGCTGGTTTAAATGAATTAAATAGTGGTGCTTCTGCT
>DATBUC010000037.1:0-2714 GCA_036516515.1 Erysipelothrix sp.
GATATAAGCAGTCATATCAATTAATCGTTCACTTCGTTTTATTTTCATTAAGATACTCCTTTTAAAGTTAAATTTAAGTAATATAGACTATTATAGTATGTAAATTTAAAAAAGCAAAGTATTTTTGAAAATAAATAAAAAATGTTCGTGAAAACGAACAGATTATTTGGAAACCTGTCTGTTTTTTTTACGAACATTAGTTAGTATATTGATTAGAATGAAAATAACAATGAAGATTAATGTAATCGTTGCTCCAGGTGGTGTATCTAACTGATAAGACGTGACCAAACCAGATGTCATGCCGATAAAACCAACGATAATGCTACTTAAAATGACAGTAGAAAAAGTTCTTCCTATCTTCATAGAAATAGTTGCTGGTAAAATCATAATTGCTGAAACTAGCAATGCGCCAGCAATCGGAATCATTACCGTAATAGCCACCCCAGTGATGACGTTAAAAAGCATTGATAATAAATGAACCGGTAAACCGTCGACATGAGCAGTGTCTTCATCAAACGTTAAAACATACATTGGCTTTCTTAAAATAAAAAATAAAATAAGGATTAACACCAATAAAGCACCGAGAATTTTTACCTGTTGCCAATTGATAGTTACAATGGACCCAAACAAGTATTGCTGGATATTCATTGAGTTTTTACCTTTAGTTAAATTCATCAAAACTAAAGCGACAGAAAGTCCACCAGACATCAAGATAGCTGTTGAGACTTCAGAATAGGACTTATAGAGGTTTTTTATGTACTCTAAGATAAATGCAGAGGCAATCACAACAAGTAAAGTAGTGATTGTTGGATTCACATTGATGAAAAAACCAAGAGCAATACCCGCTAATGACACATGCGAAAGGGTATCGGCTAATAATGATTGCCGCCTAAGAACAAGAAAAACGCCAAGAGAAGGAGCAATAACTGCCATCATAGAGGCAGCAATCAACGCACGTCTCATGAACTCATATGAAAACATCTCCATTCTGTTTCCTCCTTTCTAACAAGGTGAATATGTCGATCCATGTATCCTTTAATTTCTTCGTGATCATGAGTGACCATTAGAATGGCTTTATCATGTTCTTTTACGCTATGTTGAAGTAGCTTATAAAAATCGTTGCGTGAAGATTCATCCATCCCAGTAGTTGGTTCATCTAAAATGAACAAATCGGGGTCTGTTGCAAAGACTCTAGCCAAACAAATACGTTGTTTTTGCCCCCCTGACAAATCACCAATCCGTTTCTTGCGCATATCCCACATACCAACGGAATTTAGTGCTTTTTCAACGTGTTGATGATCGGTTTGATCTAAACGCTTGAACCATTTGCCTCTTTGAAAGCGACCAGACTGAACGAATTCTAGCACAGTACTTGGGAAACCAGCGTTGAATGAAGCGATTTGTTGTGGAATATAACCAATAGATAGTTTATTTCCTTCTATATTATAGGGAGAAATATACACCTCTCCTTTGTCAGGTTTTAGTAATCCTAACGTATTGCGAATCAAAGTAGATTTCGCAGCACCATTTTCACCAGTTAATATGACAAACTCGCCAGAGCTAACAGAATAAGACACATCTTCAAGAACAGGTTCATCATCGTAATAAAAAGTTAGGTGCTGAACGTCGATATATTTCATCTTGAGTGTAACACATCCTTTAATCGTAAATATTACGTTTTGAGTTAATAAAAATACTATCACAGTATAAAAAAAATATCAAATGGTTAATTGTAGAATCAAGTTAGCCACCCTAAAATAATAAAAAAACACCATGGTAAAAATTCATGTATCATTGAAGTATCCATCCAACAACGAAAGGAATTTTTATCATGGCACAAGCTCAGAATACCACACAAAAACTGACTTATAAACATCTTTCCTTTGAGGAAAGACAACTTATTGAAGTTTTGCATAATAGGGGTGATTCTAATAGAGAAATCGGTAAACGATTAGGTCGACACCATCAAACAATAAATAATGAGCTGAAACGTGGTACAACAACGCAAATCAAAGAAAACAAAAAAACTAGACAACTCTATTTTGCTGAAACAGGACAAGCTAAATATATAGAAAACAGAAAACGTTGTGGCGCTAATTCTAAGCTACTTAGTGCTGTTGACTTTATTAATTATGCCTGTAAACAGATTATTGACTTTAATTGGTCACCTGATGCTATTGTTGGTTTTGTCAAGTCCTTAAGGACTTGGGATAAACCTCTTGTTTCTACTTAAAACACTTTATAACTATATTGACAAAGGATTTTTACCTAATAGAAGTCATCATCTCAAGATGAAACTTAGGCTCTCATCTAAAAAGAAAAGAAGTCGTAAGCATAAAAAAGAACTAGGAAAATCGATTGATGAACGACCAATTACAGTTGACAATAGAGAAAGCTTTGGCCATTGGGAAATAGATAGCGTTATTGGTTCAAAATCTAAAGATGATAATGCCCTACTTACTCTTGTTGAAAGAAAAACGCGTTACATGATTACTGTTGTTTTAGATGATCATACAGAAGAGTCCGTTTGTTATGCTGTTAATCGATTAAAATCTGAGCTCGGACAAGCTAGCTTTAGCAAGATGTTTCAATCAATTACTGCTGATAATGGTAGTGAATTTAGCTCGCTGCATGATGCTCTCCAACAAATAACTGATGTCTATTTTGCTCATCCTTATTCTTCTTGGGAACGAGGCACAAATGAAAGACATAAT
>DATBUC010000038.1:0-2278 GCA_036516515.1 Erysipelothrix sp.
AGATCATATCCTCGGGCTCTGGGCGGCGACCTTCTAAAAAAGCTTTTGACCATGCGTAGGATGAAGGGTTTGACGAGTTTGATTGAGATAAGATTTTTGCGAGCTCTAAAAGTCTGCTAGCTGTATTCATATTAGGAGTAGAAATGGTATCTAGATTTAAGGGATTGCCAAATTGTGTTCTCTCTATTAAGTTAAGAATCATTGTCGCCAGAGTAATGTTTTTTTACAAGCCGAAGCTGCCTGTGGATGCTTTAATGGCAATAAATATGATCATTCACGATAACTATATAAAAGCTCTTTGGACGACATACAAAGATTTACATAAAGCCGCCTAATCGCGGCTTTTTTTATGGATAAAACATGACTACTAAACGTAAGGTGGTCACCGCTCGTGGTGGTTTACCTCCATTGGGTCTCGGTAAATTTTTGTTTTATACGATAAACTTAATTTTTTATTGACTCTTAAGAGCAGAGGCTTATGCAACCACCTTTAGTAGATACAGGCTCCTTAATAACCATTTTTGGACTGATAGCTGCGGTTTGGGCTTTGGTACCAGGGACTAGTAGGCTGAGACTGGAGTTTTCTCTTAATAGGTTTGATAGGTTTGTTCTGTTTGCAGCATTTTTTTTAATTAATTACCTAGCCTTTGCCCCCATTCTTCAGAACATGGGCTTGTACTATAGTCTTGGGCCGTGGAAATGGGGGTGGAACTCAGCAAGTGCTATTTATTTGATACTGCTGGTGTGTGGCATTTACTTTTATTTAAAGATTAAGTTTTCGAGATTATCTTCAAGAAAAATAAAGTATTTTGTTGATTTAGTTGACGGACTGGTTTTAGAGGGGAGGTATAATCAAGCTGTTGAGTTGATAGAGCCCAATTTAACAAGATTAATTTCATTAAGTGAAGACAAGGCTTTGGGAGTTAGGCTACCCTCACTCCAACAAAGTAAGGTGCAACAGCATGACTCTTATGAGGATAGTAGGGGGGTATGTATTCTTAGTAGAGTAAAACGCTTTTTACAAGGCTTAAAAAAATATAGTCTTCAAAAAAATGAACCCAAAAATATTTTGGCGAAAGAGCTGCTTTTTCGTTTGGCGTCCTCTCTGCATTTCGTGAATTTCTTAGCTCAGTCAAAACCATATTTTGCTCTTGAGCTTTTAAAATCAAAGTTGGCATTGAGGAGTGGGTATAGCTCTAAGCTGCTTAGAGCTTTCCTTGATAACAGCGGTAGTCGTCTGTACTTTGAGTTAGAAAATAATCAAAATTTAAAAAAAGGAAATAGATTAGACCTTGCTAAAAGCAATAAAATTCTTCATAGGCTACTCTCAAACTCTCAGGATGCCATAAGTTTAGGTATGGATAGAGCTGTTGGAGAGTATGTTTTGTCAGAGTTGCGAGAAAACTTGGAGCTTAATAGCAAGCTTAATTGTAAGCTAGGATTTTATTATGAGGTTGGGCGATTCAGCTGTCCAATAAATTCAAGCTTAACAATCTTTGAAATCATGGTTCATGAGGGTATAGCTCAGGGTATTCAAGATCATATGTGGTTACATTGTTTTTCTCACTTTGCAGATCAAATTTTGAAGAACATGGATGGTATGCATGAAGACGTATATTCTGAGTGGCCTACGCCATATCATTACTTACTATACAGGATTGTTTCCATAGGGGCTGATTGGATTGAGCAAAGTAGCTTTGTGGATGAACTGGAAGTTCTGGAGGAGAATAAAAAAAAGGAAAGCTATCGGCGTTACCTGATAGCGGAAAACAGCATAAAAATGCTGGGAAATGTATTTAAATTCATAGTTGAAAGTTCAGTACTTAGCGATAGCTTTAAACGATATTTGCTTGAGGCGTTATTACGTAGATATAAGACAATCAAAGATGATAGTAATTTAGCAGAGTTAAACTCTTTATACCTAAGTCACATAGCTGAAGGCAGGGGGAACCTTCCTCAAAAAACATACCCGTTAGAGTTAAAGAGAATTTTTGATGGGCTAGATCATGTCCTTCGAAATGAAGTTAAGCCATTTGCAGAGGCCTTAAAGAAGGCTGCAAATGAAGTGCGTTGATAGTGAGTTACTCTATTGTGTTCTTGATGGATTAAGCTACCACCTTCGGGCGGTTTTTTAATGAGCAGCTACCCTAGAAAACAAAACAACCCTATGCAATCCATTGTGAGGTGATGATTTATGGCCAGATGCGGCGCCAAAACCCGCAGTGGCCAGCCTTGCAAAAGCAGAGCAATGGCAAATGGCCGTTGTCGGATGCACGGC
>DATBUC010000039.1:0-2968 GCA_036516515.1 Erysipelothrix sp.
CTGACCTGATTGCTTGCCAATTTCTTCGCCTAGATACTGCATCGCGCCAACACGACCCATTCGAGCCGTAGTAACTAAATAACCGTTACTATCTAAAACAAACTTAGCCTGTGATTTATCTTGAATTTTCAAAACTAAATCCCGTTATCAATTTTGCTTATAATAACAAATTCTTTTCAATAAAAAAGCCCTCAATTGAGGAGCTTTAATTTTGTTACCGATGCGAACGTAAATGGCCTGCCGCTATCCGCCCAATAAACATTATGTTCAATTTTGGTAAAATAGCAGATAGTTCCGCAAAACCAAGCATACATATTGGCCCCACTCGGAGCATTCTTTCTGATTTCTTCAATTGTCATAACCTATGCCACGCTTTAATTTCTTGTGGTGTGGCGTGTCTTAGAATATGAATGATGTCTAAATACTCGTCACTGTGAAAAAATTTAAACAATGTATTGCTAGAATTAATGTGGTTTTTATAGCAAGCAACATCCCCAACCTCAAAAATATTGTTGGCACGACGATATTCTAAAAGAACATCCAGCAATTCACCCCACTCAAATAATCCAAAATCATAACCGTAAAGCTTTGTTGATCTTGGGATATCTCCATCAATTTCCGACTGTTTCAAATCGCGGAACTTAACAGACCTCTCATAACCACCCAATTGTTCAATTAAATTCATGGTCGCTCCCCTGAGTTATCTTGCATTATTCTGAGCTGGTATATGTTTTACATACATCAGCTACATCATCAAAGTGTTGCCCTTCTCTTTCAACAAAAGTGTTTGGATGATTAAGCATTTCTCGAATTTCTTTTCGCTTTTGCTCTGCTTCCTGTTTTGCTCGACTATCCGCTTCGGCTTGCATTGCGTCTGCGTAGTCCCATGCATCAGATGCAAGTTCATCAGCTTTCTCATGCGCCATCGTTAATTTATCCATTGTTCTGTCCTTTTAGAATTTCCTCAACCAATTCAAGATAATAATCACCACCCTGCTTTCTGATTCCTGTGTAGCACTTTTCCAATGCTGAATCAATCCGCTTTTGCAGTTCAATGTTTCTAAGCGCCAAATCATCAATCTTCTGCTCTGACATTTCACCTAGTGCATTTAATGCATCCACCTCACCCTGTCGTGATGCTGCGCCTGCTTCAAAATGATCGAAACAAGCCTGCACAAAATCACAATCAAAATCATCACCATTCGTTTTTTGATATGTTCTTTCATCAAAATGCGAATCACCATCGTGATAGTTTGCATTGTGATACTTCTTAAAATCTTCAAAACTCATACCAACCACCTCAAAAATTTACCATTCTTATAAATACCAATCTTTACACCGCTATTCATTGCATACTGAACCGCAGTAAAAGCCCTTTCAAATTTAATGCCGTTTTGCGCTATGTAGATCATAATCACCCCCAAAAATGAGTTGGCGAGTAATATGTATAATTAGCGTCATCACTCCACCATAACCCATTCTCAAACTTCATGACCTGAATGTTTTCAGGAACACCACCTATCATGATGCATGTTTTATAATATCTACCGTGCGCTATATTGCTTACATTTCCAGATATCTTATTCCACATCTTAAACCCTCCAAACCCCTAAATATTACTTGCCTAAAAACTGATCACAAATATAATAAGAAGCACAAACAAGCATTATGGAAGCTTCAACACTAAATCCAAGCAAACCAATACAAAAAGAAATAAGAAGTAATGCCTTCGATAAATCTTGCATATCTACCCCTCCAAATTTTCCCTATTATCTCTATTTAATGCGACTTTGAATAATGAATAATTTTTATAGGTTATGTAGAAATAGAAAACCAATTGCAGTTGCGTTGCACTTCACTTAATCATATAATTTAGTTTTAATGGAGAATGTTATGACTGCGAGAATACCTGAATCAACAATAGATAAAGCTGAAAATCTTTACAATAGTGGCAAATCTTTGCGCGAAATATCTAAATTGGTTGGAAGAGGCGAAGAAGCATTAAGAAAGCATTTGAAAAATCGAGGAATTGAAATTAAAAAAACTTCAACAGGGAGGGTTGCCCCCAATGCTATTCTTAATCTTCCCGAAGATCACATTTGCGCTGACTATCTTCAGGGCAACAGTGAGAATGCCATCTCCAAGACCTATGGTGTCTCAAGAGGTGTAATTAGACGAATACTTAAAAACCACAATATAAAAATAAGAAGTCAATCAGAATCCGAGACCCTAAAATGGTCAAGAATGAGTATTGATCAACGAGAAAATCAGGTTAAAAAAGCTCATATCTCAGCAAGAGGTAGAGTTAAAACAGATGAAGAAAAAAGAAAAACAGCAATCTCTAGGGAGATAAATACTCCCGATTGGTATATCGGTTGCGGTGAGCCTGAATTTAAAAAGTGGCTAGATAATGAAGGCATAGAATACAAGTATCAAAAGGCTGTAGAGTTTTATAATATCGACTTCCTTATTGATGGTATTGCTGTTGAACTGACTTCTTTTGTTGGTAGGAATAGATTGACTAGATCTGACTTTATGAGTCGTGCAGATATCTTAAACAAGCAAGGGATAAAAACACTAGCTGTTGAGTTCAAGAATGAGGCTGAGTTAATAAGCCACGCCTATGATGTCATAAACATGGCTAATAAATTAAGATCAAATCACCTTGATGCTTATTATGTGGCTTATAGACTGCAGTTTAGCGAACCTGATATTCGCATACTAGCTTAAGAAAAAGAAACAACTGGCAGGATTACGCAACGACAATTATAGCTTTTTCCTGCCATCTGCTCCTCTGCACCGATTGAACTGCGCTTTTTCCACGTAACCCCATCATCATCAGAATAAACGGTATTATCATCAAACTTGCATAACATACCGTCTAGGACTTTATGACTCTCCCTTGTTCTTTCATCCATAGAAGCCGACCAAACATAAGTCCTGCTACCTAATGCTTCCGCTCTAATCT
>DATBUC010000040.1:0-4801 GCA_036516515.1 Erysipelothrix sp.
TTAGTCCTGAATACTTAAGTCGAGAATTTAAAAAAGAAGTGGGCCTCAATATCTCCCATTACATTCATAAAACACGGCTCCAACATGCTTGTTATTTGTTAGTTCATACCAATGAGCCCATTACAGAAATTTGTTTTATGAGTGGTTTTAACAGTATTTCGCAATTCAATCGTACATTTAAAAAATATATCCGCTGTGCACCCAGCATTTATCGCAAGCAACAAAAAAAGGCATCTCACGATGCCTTTTAACTTATTTCAAGCTAATTTATTATGTAAGGTTGCATGACTACATTCAGTATCGTCAACAGAATAATAAAAATTAAGCCAAGGATTAAAACTCTTTTATGAAACTTGGGCTTCATAACGATTAGGCCAACAAATTCACGAATTAAAGCATTGGGAAGAAAGTACTTAGCGGTTGGCGTGCCGATGCCTTGAGCATCTAACCCCACTTTTTCGGCAAAATGAGCTGCTCTAAAAACATGATAATTATTCGAAACAACAACACATTTATAATCTTGGCCTTGGGCTAAATCATCCATAATCGCTTTAGAAAAACGAAGGTTTTCTTCAGTGGTTGTCGAACGGTCTTCCGCGATAGCATCTGCTGCTATAATACCTTGACTTAAGGCATAATCTCGCATTGCGACCCCTTCTGGAATCAACTCATCTGCACCTTGTCCACCTGAGAAAATCAATTTTGCTTCTTTACCTTTTTCTTTTTGTTTATGATAAAAATTAAGTGCACCTTGAATTCTACTTGCAAGTAAAGGTGTTACCTCTTTGCCATTTCTAAGTCCAGAACCCAAAACAATAATAAAGTCTTTATCCTTTTTAGGCGGAATCATTTGAAATAAAAAGACACTGCTTAAAAAATTCAAAAACATCCAAGCAAAGTAAAATACCACAAATAAATAATAACTAAAAATCACATTAAAAAGATGCCAGTGATCTGGCAAAATATTTTTTAAAACAGGCAAACCGACAAATGTAAAGATCAGACCTAAGGCAGCAAAAAATGTTAAGCGGTTAGCAAAACTATCCCCTTCTTTTTTACGTACAATCCGCGCATTCCAAAACAAGGCAATTAGCAAGATCTCAAGCCCTAACAACATAAAAATCACAAAAATAATTCCCAATGCAAATGCGATAATCCTTAAAGCCGCAATATCATGAGTAAAGACAATAACCATAAAATCGAGCCCTAATAAAACAATCAGGTTATTAAATAGAAAACCTGATAACAATGATTTTCTTTTATAAATAATAACGAATACGCTAACAAGCATATAAACCAAGGTAAACCCAAGCATAAATTTTGTAATAGAATAATCCAAAGCCCCTGTTCCTCCTATCGATTTTCTTTATTATAGCACTTGTATCAGATATGCGTCGAATAGATATACAAGCACTATAAAAAGAAGAAATGAAAGTAAAATCTTAATTTGAAAACTTCTTTTACTCATTTTATGATTAAATAAAAAGCCACTTAATACAACCCCTAAAAAACCACCAACAAGTGTTAATTTAAAAAAGATTTGTTCTTGGATCCGGCGTTTCTTTTTTATCGCTTTTCTTTTATCTAAAAACATTAAAACAAAACTAATCCCATTAATTATCATTAAATAAATACTGAAATATTGCTTCATAACTGCTCCTTTAGCCTAAAAAAAAACTCTGAATCTATTGGACTCAGAGTGTATTTTATTGATGGTGCCTAGAGAGGGACTCGAACCCTCATGAGTTTGACCTCGGTGGATTTTGAGTCCACTGCGTCTACCAATTCCGCCATCCAGGCGCCCATTAATAATAACGCATTGCGACAAAAAAATCAATCTATTTCTAGATTATTTCAAAATATTCTGCCCAACGATATTCGCGGATAGGCATGGGACGATTATTATCAAAATAAAGGACTAAAGCAGGTTTGATGCCATTCCAATTATCAACGATTTCATAATGTGTTAAATGGCCTGTTTCAATTAAATTTTTAGCTTTGGCGTGGTAATTAAAATATGCCATGATTGTAAAAAAGAATAAGATTGCTCTTATTCTTTAAATTCAAATAATCCTGTAGTTGAAACAGTCACATCTTCATCTGCTTTTAAGAGTTCAATTTGTTGACCAGATGTGAAAATCATTGGTGTAATTGTTGGTTTACCTTTTTCTTTAATGAAATCTAGGTCGACCTCAACTAGTACATCACCCTGCTTAACTTTATCGCCTTGTTTTACTTTAACATCAAAACCTTCACCATCAAGCTCAACGGTATCAATCCCAATATGAATGAGTACTTCATGGGCATTATCAGTTGTAATTCCATAAGCATGGCCTGTTGGGAAGACTAAAGTAACTTCACCATCTACAGGTGCATGGATTTTACCATCGGTAAGTTCAATCGCAAAGCCATCACCCATCATTTTTTCAGCAAAGACTGGATCGGGAACTTTATCTAGTGAAACTAATTTTCCTTCCGCAAATGCATAAAACTCATCTTTTTTTGCATTTTTTTTCTTTAAAAAATCAAACACAATATCGCGTCCTCTCTTGTATCTTATATATTTATACTACCACTTTTTTAATTACTTTCCTAGTCATTAACTTGTGATTTATCACATAAAACGGACTCGAATATTTAAAAGTTATTTAGTGATTTTAGTAAGTTTTCTAATAAAGTGTATGTTTTTTCAAAAGAAGCAATATCTAAATGTTCATTAGGCGTATGAATCTCGTACATATTAGGTCCAAAGCTAATAATATCAAGTTCTGGCATTTTATCTTTCCAAATTCCTAACTCCATCCCACCATGGGTAGCTGTTTCGCGCATCGTTTTTCCGTTGATATCTTCATAAACTTCTAAAAGACGCTTTCTAAATGGTGAGTGTGCATCAAAATTCCAACCAGGGTAATTAGATGAAAACTCGATTTCCATTTGATATAAATCAGCAAGCCATTGCACTTGACGCATTAAATTGTCTAATACATAGGCTTGGGTTGCTCTGAGTGATAGCGTGATCACAACTTTATTGTCTAAGATGTTTATAGTCCCAATATTGGCAGATGTGATGACTAAATCTTCAATGGCCATACTTTTTTGGATAACACCATAAGGAAGCATAAAGAGTAAATCAGTGATCATGGCTGTGTCTTCTTTTGTAAGCACTTGATCAACCTTTACGCTTGTGGTATTAATCTCAAGTCCTTCATCACTGAATTCATATTGTACTTTCATTTCAGTAATAATTGGTTCTAAAAATGCTTCAAAGGCGGTTTTATCATCAATGGCAATTACGAAATCATTTTCTCGTGTAATGGCATTCATTTTCAAGCCCCCATCAATTTGAGCAAGACGCATTTGCGGAAATTCATCTAAGGTACGGCGTAGAATAATCCCTGCCAATTTAGAGGCATTTGCACGTTCTTTATCAATATCGCCGCCTGAATGCCCCCCTTTGAGCCCTTTAATTGAAACATGAACTGCTTCTTGGGTATTACTTTCAAAGTTTAATTCTTTTTCTAATGCAACCCGTACCCCTCCTGAAGTGGATACACAAGTCTCATCATCGCCAGAACTATCCAAACCAACACATAAACTTGCTTCGAGCATAGAGGTGTCTAAATGAGCAGCCCCAGTCAAGCCGGTTTCTTCTTGAACGGTAAAGACGCATTCTAATGCAGGATGCTGTGCCTTTTCATCATCAAGTAATGCCATCATGTAGGCAACTGCAACACCATTATCTGCGCCTAATGTTGTTTTATCCGCCCATAACATACCGTCTTTTTCAATAAGTTTAATTGGATCATGATCAAAATCATGATCACTGTCATTGTTTTTTTCTGCAACCATATCAATATGGCCTTGTAACATCACAGTGGGTGCTTTTTCGTAACCTTCGCTGGCTGGTTTAAAAATAATGATATTAAACATATCATCCTGGATATATTTTAAACCTCTCTCAATAGCAAATTCTTTCAAGTAATTACTGATTCTTTCTTCCTTAAATGAAGCGCGTGGAATCTCACTTATAGCTTCAAAATACTTCATTACGGACATAAAATACCCTCTTTCTAAATATCACTTATTATCATATCATATTTCTTTGAAATTAGACTAAAATAGCGTACAATAATAATTAGAGGAGGAGAATATGAGAAACTTTATTAAAGAATTTAAAGAGTTCGCTATGAAAGGGAACGTAGTCGATATGGCAGTTGGTGTGGTTATTGGTGGTGCCTTTGGCGCAATCGTTACATCACTTGTTAATGATATTATTACACCATTGATTAGTTTATTACTTGGCTCAGCAAATTTTGAAAATCTTGCGATCCAATTAAACGAAAATGCCACATTAAACTACGGAATGTTCATTCAATCCGTAATTAACTTTATCGTGATTGCTTTCTCAATCTTCACAGTCATTAAAGCGATGAATCGCTTGAAAAAACCTGAAGAAGTTGAAGAAGTCGCAGGACCAAGCGAAACAGAATTACTCGAAGAGATCTTAAAAGAACTCAAAAAACAATAAAAAAAAGACAAAAAAAATAACAGCGTATTATGTGCTGTTATTTTTTTATTATAACGACTCATTCGTCATAATAGTTTGTCTCCCAAACCAAATCCACCAACATCTAAGATTCATCACGTCTTAGACATATAAAGTATAGCATATCAATAATTATTTGACAAGTCGCTTATCAAGCGCTGTATAACGCAGTGTTTCAATTTGATTATGAGCGGCTTTTTTAAATGATTCTAAATCACCAATAAGATGTAAATGCTGAGAAGAACGAGTCATCCC
>DATBUC010000041.1:0-4567 GCA_036516515.1 Erysipelothrix sp.
CTTAACACACAAGGCTATTATATTCAGTTATACTTCTATTGAAACATTCGTTAATTTGAGTATTCCTGAATCATACAATTATAATTCTAAGAAAAACAAAGAAGGAATAACTGAAATATACGATAAAAATGGGATTGAGAGATGGCTACCATTAGCTGTAAAGCTCAAAAATATCTTGGTAGACATTTATAATACACCTGAAATCCAAAAACAATCTTTCTGGCAAGACTTTCTAACCCTCGAAAAATACAGGGATCAAATAATTCACCAAAAATCATCAGACAGAACCATTCTGTATGAAAACTATTTCCAAAAAGATATTTACAAAAATATTAAGGTCTCAACTAAGATAGTTGATTTTTTAGAATTAATGCAAAATCACAAGGTGTTGATAATATTTTTTGGCCTTGGACAGAAAATGAATCTTCTAATGAAATACCCTACATTAAAGATATTGATAATTTCTTAAAGTATTTCAAAATAGTATCTTATTAGTTAGAAAAAGCTATTAATCATTGCGACTAATAGCTTTCTTTCTTCCTACATACTACAACAACACCGCATCATTATCTTCTAAAAACTTATCTTGATTGCTTTGAGCTTTTTCAAGATCCTCTATCTCTTCGATCTCTTCCGGATCTTCGTGAAAACGCAAATCGATCCATCTTTCGTGGGGCTTAATATCTCTCGCTTCACCTAAGATTTTAACGACTTTATTGATCTTGCGCTCATTGCCGTCGACATCTGTAATCGTCGCTTCTTCTAGCGCTTCGAACTCATCGTGAACAGAGATAATGCAGCCGTCATCCGTCTTTTTAACGATGATACGAAAATAAGGATTTCCGTCTTTACCGCGCGGTTTTTCATAAGTCCATCCCTCTTTTGCAAGACCTAAAGTATTTGAAATCTTATACGTTCCAACTCCAATTTTTTCAAATATAGGCTCTTCTTTGAATTGATCGTTTGTTTCGATTCTGTCATCAAATAAGCGAACAATCGGAGATGCTGATTTGATGAAGCCGTTGCTGTCGACTGTTGTGTTTTTTGTTGAATATAACTCAAACCAATTTTTATTAAAAAAACCTTTGGATAAAGGGTTTATGAATATATCTCCCCTTCCCGTTGTGTATTTTCTGTAACCGTAAGTCATTATATTATCAAAAGAAGATTCTAAAATTCCAACAGTATTTGTAGGTCTGTTTTTTGCTGTGCCCGCTATATATCTATGTTGAAAGCCTGAATTGTAAATTTCTAAGCCTGCATTGAAGTCAAAGAATTCTACTCTATCTGCAACAAGAACCCCGCCGGCCCCCTCTCTCATCAGTTTCCCACTTCCCACTGTATTCTTATTAAAATCATCAACAGTTTTCTTTGCCGCATTTTCACTTGTTTTAGCATTTGACGCGCTTGTTTTGGCCTGATTAGCAATATTATTTAAATCTTTGATGGCTGAAGTTTTGAGGCTGTTGATATTGTTGATCGCAGAAGTTTTAACCTCATTGATATCATTGACAGCCTTTGTCGCATCTTTACTAACCTGCCCTGCCTTTTGATTCAATGATAAAACGGCATCTTTTTTAATTTTTTCAATATCTACAATAGCTTCTGTCGCTTCTATTTGAATATTCTGAATCATATCTTGTAAAAGTAACACAAGAGGATTACTCTCTGGCTTCAGATAGATTGGCGATAGTACCCATTCTTCAAAAGCATTCTGTTTTGAGTCCTCTGTTAACTCAAAAGGCGCGCCACCTGCTAAATCAAATACTCGAAACCCAGCTCCTTGAGAGACAGAGACTTGATAACTCCCCATTGGTAAATTGAAACTAAACTTACCGGCACTATCCGTTTTTGTTGTTAGTACATGTTTCTCATCTTTAGAAAAATAAATATATACATTCTCTATCGGCTCTTTCTTCACGATTGAATTTTTATCATTAATAAGCGTATAAAGTGTTCCTGTTTGTAACATAATGTCCCCTTATTACAAGCAATAAAAAAACTCGCCGAAGCAAGTTGTCTTTAACCAAAACTAATGCCTACCGACCCTTGAAGCTAGCATATTTATTTTCCCCTCAATATATGCTCCATTTTCAACTCTTATTTCCACTGTTGGTGATGTATGAGGAGGTATTGTGAAGCTATAAGCAATATGAGTACTGAATTCGATAAAAGAATAAAAATACCCAGCAACAAATACTCCTCCAAAACCATTTATTCCAATATTAGGAATCGCATTTGTTGCATATAAAGTAGATGTTGTATGTTTTAAGTTTCCATCTACATAAATTCTTACTCTTCCTGGTGATGCTCTATTTTTATTACCAGAGGGAAAAGATCCCCCCTTCATTGTAGTACTGTAAAACACAAGCTCTCTCTCAAACTTAGCGGGAGGAATAACTAAAGTCCCAGGCTTATCCATAGTATAAAATGTGGCTATATCACCTTCGATTTTATCGGCATACACAGTGCCTTCAAATCTTCCGCTCTTTGCATAGAGATTTCCTTTACTATCAACATTAAAATTGCCATTGCCGATATTGATAGATCCCCCGGCAAAATGGCCTGATTCAATACGCCCACCTTTCATGATCGGCGCTTGAATTGACGTTCCTGCAACTAATTTATTGCCAGAAACTGTCCCGGTACCGATCATATCGCCATCAAATATTAGTTTCCCGTTTGCGATAATAAACGGCATAACGATTTGACCATTTTTCAAGTTTACAATCGCAAATTTATCGGCTTGGATTAAAAACTCTGATGTCTCACCGTCATTGACGCTAGTAAACCCACTCACAACTTTCTTACCATTTTTAATGGCTTCAGTTGTCAGCGTGTATTGAGACTTCACATTACCATCGATATCTGCAACTGCTTCCTTCATCTCGTTAACAGATGCACTATTATCTAGGAATGAGGCGCTCAAAGATGTGATCTCATGCACAATCGCTTTATCACTCGTCGTTTGAGCGAGTTGGGATAAAATAAGCTCAGCCTTCGCTTTCTCATTTTGAACAAGAAGCGAAAGATATTGTTGAGCAAGCTGAGCATCCCCCGTCGCTTGTGCCATTTTTGAGAGAATCAGATCTGCATTGAATCTATTAGCATCATCAGAGAATTCACTATGCATTTTCTCAATAGATCTTGCAGTTGATTCAAACTCATTCGTAACAGTCTCTTTTAGTGATTTAATACTAGCCTCATTCTCTAAAAAAGAAGCTGTTAATGAATGTATTTCACGCGCAAAAGCATTATCTGTTGTCGCTTGAGCAATTTGAGAAAGCAAGAACTCAGCTTTAGCCATCTCATTTTGCACGACTAACGACAAGTATTGACTAGCTAACTGCTTACTATTAGTTACCTCTGAAATTTTTTGCAGAATCATCTCAGCATAATTCTTATCAATGCTGACACGATTGGTTTGAGTTTCAGAATAAATAGTGCGGTCTGCTGTGATTTTAGACAGCTCTAGAAGTTTGGAATCAAGTTCAGAATTTTCAGTCTTCTGGTTAAGACTATTAACAGTATCTGAACCCGCAATAATCTCATCGACTTTCTCTTTTGTATTTTCAAGCGACTGTTCGATAATCTTGTCAACATCTTCTGCTGTTACAACATCATCAAAATAAATATTTTTCTTCGCCTGCTCAATGATCTCATCGACCGCATCAGAATTGATCTCTTTTGTTGTGATTTGATCTTGAAGATAGCCGAGAATATCATCCGCACTATCGCTTGTGCGCCCTTTTAACGTGTAAGAAAACTTGCCCTGATTACCATCGGCATCGACTAACCTAAACCAGAAAAATAGCTCATCTCCAACACTTAGTCCGTTTAATGTATAACTACTTTGCGGATATGGAAGAACAGCCAATTTACTGGTTTTGGTACGATCATCAACATCTGAATACCAGATTTCAGTGTAGGCTTCTGTCGTAATCAATGCCGGCAACTGCCAATGAAGTTCAATCCCGAATACGATCGGACGCGCATGTAAGCCATCGATTTTATATGTCGTACTGAATGCGATGATTAATTCTTCAGAAAACTGGCCAGCACTATTGATCGCTCTAACTTTGGCAACATATTCGCCTTGAGGGAGATTGGTTAATACAAGCTGATTCTCTTTTGTGCGATAGGTTTTATAGAGCGCCTGGTCTTTAAGCAACTCGATGCGATACTCATTCTGCTTGCCGGCAACTTCTAGGCTATCCCACTTTAAGATGATCTCTCGGCCATTGTTTGAGGTATGTCCATTCACCAATT
Source organism: Erysipelothrix sp. (assembly GCA_036516515.1). Lineage (GTDB taxonomy): Bacteria > Bacillota_I > Bacilli_A > Erysipelotrichales > Erysipelotrichaceae > Erysipelothrix. The sequence goes on from DATBUC010000041.1 coordinate 4,270, forward strand.
GTGGTAGTGTGTTGATTATTGAATGGTTCGGCTCGACATACTCTGCTGCTTCATCCACAATCGCTTCTTTTTGTGGATTATGTTTGACGGCGACGATCGTATAGATCCCTTCCTCGGCATCTTCACTAATTGAGATACAGCGGAATAGTCGTGGCTCAACATGCTTTAAGATTGCATTAAAAGCGCTATACTCCTCGGCATCAACTGTTTTTTCGAGCTGATATTGCTGATCTGAAATCTTACGCTTCACTTTGTATGAAACCGATTTCGCTTCTCGATTCATAATGAAGAATGATTC
>DATBUC010000042.1:0-1910 GCA_036516515.1 Erysipelothrix sp.
TATCGAGAAATTAGATAAATACCAAGAAGAAAACGGACTGTCTACAAGAACAGCAACTATTCTCGAATTATTGCGAAAAGGCTTAGAAAAATAACTTTGGCTAAAGCCAACCGAAATTCATCTCCCACCTACTCATTGGTGTTATTCGCACCTTCACATTCCTTGAGGATGGGAGACTTCTTTCGGAAAGCCGTTAAAACCTTTATAGCCAATGAAAGCAGCAATGAGTAAACCAACAATACCGTAGCCTACAAACTCATTGGTAAGTAACATTAAGCTAAACATTACGACAATAAAAGCCATAATAAAAGCCATAATGCTACGCTCCCGTGTTATACCACCAATGACACCTGTAATATTATCAATCTTCGTGTCACGTACCATAATACTCGAACTTAGTGTTGACTCACTATTTCCTGTAAAAATAATTCGACGATTCGTGGCTATTATGTAGCCTGTCGCTTTTTGCTCTACTAAACGTGATGCCTCGTACTGACGAATGACTTGCTCGCCCGTCCCTAATCGAATACCGTGTACTACGCTCATCTTCTCTCCCCTTTGCGATTCGTTCGTTAACATTTTATCAAAATTGTAGATTTGTTACCATATTTTATTATATTTTTGCCCTTATAACTAATGATAGAAATAATTCAAAACTAATATTTGGCTTATGTGATAAAATAAGGTATAAAATTAAAATGAGGTGCACAATGAAAAAACTTGTACTCGTAAGTTTAGCTGCGCTTGCCTTAGCCGCATGTGGCGATAAGGAAAGTGCGCAAGACCAAAATCAAACAGAAGAAAATGTTAAAAAAGAAGAAAACGGCGAGAAATTAGTCGTAGACAAAAACCTGACCAATGTCGAGCTGACGTTACCCGCTTCATTTTTTGAAGATCAAAGTAAAGAGCAAATCGAAGAAGATGCTAAGCAAAAAGGCATTAAAGAGATAAAAGTGAATGAAGATGGCTCCGTTTACTATAAAATGAGCAAAGCTACGCATAAAGAAATCTTAGCTGAAATGAGAAAGGGTGTAGAAGAAACGATTGATACTCTCGTAAACGGCGAGGATTTTGCATCATTTAAAGATATTTCTGCGAATAAAGATTTTACGAAATTTACGATTACTGTTAATCAAGCAACTTATGAAGATAGCTTTGATGGCTTTGGTTTATTTGGTTTAGCTATCGTTGCTGCTTATTATGATACGTTTACTGGTAACCATCAAGATAATTTAAATATTGAAATGACATTAATCGATGATACCACGGGAGAAACCATTGAAACGATTAACTTCCCAGAAGATTTTAATGATAAGCAATGAGATGTGTGAGTGCCAGGCACTCACACAATTTAGTCAATTAGTTATAAGTAAATGCTTATGTTACAATGAAGTTATTACGATAATTTAAGGAGGAGCATGTTTAATGTATTTTTTCGAAACGCCTTACCAACTACCAGATAAAGAAAAACATTCGGCAAAAATCACCGAAGTTAACGCCACACAAATCATAAATATTCAGCTAACAGCGGGACAATCGATTGCTGAGCACCATGCAAAAGAAAACACAATCGTTATCGTACGTCGTGGTAAAGTTCAGTTTACAGTCGAAGGACAGCAAGTAGTTTTAACAAACGAAGCAATATTAGCGATGGATCCGTTAGCACAACACGACCTTTTAGCAATTGAAGATACGGATTTACTGTTGCTTAAAGTAAAGTAAAGTTCGTGGCACGCACACAATTTAAAAAACGCCCTCCTTTGAGACTGAGGAGGGCGTTTTAGCTTGAGCCAAGTAAGTGCTGAATCACTCGCTTTATATGATTAATAGCCGTTAATCATATAACTCAAGCAATGTGGCCAATGTAAAGGAAAGGTGGATTCAAGTCCTTTACCTACAATGTCCTTATC
>DATBUC010000043.1:0-6596 GCA_036516515.1 Erysipelothrix sp.
TTAATTTGGGAAGTGACAATTTTGTTGGTCTCATTCGTTCGTTTACCCAAGATGAGATCTACGACCCTAATCCTGAAGTACATGCACTTGATATCTTTGTTCCAGGCCAAAACAAAAGTAATAACTATCGCATACCAAGCATGATTAAAACCAGTACGGGTAGACTTTTAGCCGTTATTGACCGTCGTCTTTATCACCAAGCTGATTGGGGCGATATTGATCTTGCACTACGCTATAGTGATGATCTTGGTGAAACATGGTCTGAAGATGCAGTAATTCTTGATTTACCTAAAGAGGGTGACCGTTCAGCATTTGTGATCGATGCATCCATGGTGGAAGATAAAGTAAATCAAAGAATTCATTTGATTGTCGACATGTTTCCCCATTCCCAAGGTTTCTTTAGTGTCCAAGAAGGTGAAAAACCTTTCCCTTATTTTAAAGGAAATCTTGTATTATTGGATGACGAAAAGGAAGCCTATTACGTAGACGAAACGGGTAAAGTCTATCGTAAAAAAGATAATTCGATAACGGATTACAAAGTCAATATGAGTCGTGAAGATATGCAAACATGGGGCGATTTATATAAAAATGATAAAAAAATTGGGAATATTACTTTAATTAATACAGATCTACACATGGTAGAAACGGCTTATATTTACCATATTTATTCTGATGATGATGGTATCACATGGTCTACTCCTACTGACATTACCGAGCAAATTAAAGCGGACTGGATGTACTTTATAGGTACAGGCCCAGGCCAAGGGATTCAAATGCACGATGATACCCTTGTGTTCCCTATTTACCATACCAATAAAAATGCCGGATACTCGCAATCAACATCATTAATTATCAGTGAAGATTACGGTCAAACTTGGCAACGACAAACATCACCGAATCATCAACGAAACTTTAATGGTGAAACAATCGAACTTGAAACAATGCATAACTTAGAGGCAATACTTACGGAAGCACAAGTTGTGGAAATAGATAAGGTTCTTTATTTATTTATGAGAAATTACTCAGGCGAACTTTGCTATGCATATTCTCATGACAAAGGTCAGGGTTGGTCCGATGTAATCGGTCTAAAAGTCTACGATCCTTATTGTCAAGTTTCAGCCATTGCGAAAGAAGATAAAGTGTTTATCTCAAATCCAAGTCAGACTGGTAGAAGACGCGGCACGTTGAAAACATTCGCTTTAGAATCTGATCATCGCTTCAAGAAACTTGATGAATCAGTTATTAATAAAGAAGAATTTGAATATTCATGTCTGGTTTCACTTGATGATGATCATTTAGGCATCTTATATGAAACAAAAGATAATCAAGACCGTATGACGATTAAATTTAATAAATTGAAAATTAACGCCCAATTATAAATATATATATTGTATAATAGGGTCAATTGGGTGATATGATGAAAAAAAAGCAAAACATAGTCAAAAAACACTGCGTAACTTACGCAGTGTTTTTTTATCCAATGATAATGATTTTTAATATCAAGGAGGTTTTATGAAGAAGATTATTTATAACATACTCGCTTTCATGTTTTTCTTTCTAGCGATTTTAGGCAGTTTTTTGCCTGTGCTCCCTACGGTACCTTTTTTACTGCTCTCAGTAGTCTGTGCTTCCAGCGGTTCTACAAGAGTCAAAGCTTATATTTGTAATACAAAAATATATCGAAAACATGGAAAAGATTTTGTGGAAAATAAAGCGATGACCTTAAATTCTAAGGTTAAAATATTGCTTTTTGCCTCAATCATGCTTGCTTTTGCCTTTTATTTTTCTAAAGTAACTTGGGCGCGCATATTGATTGGCATAATTTGGGTGAGTAAATTGATTTATTTTATATTTTTTATTGATACTAAAAAAATGGAGCCAGTGATTATTTATGATCGATAAGCGTTTAATTAAGCTATTGCCGGAAAGTAAGTTATACACAGGCATAATATTAATATTGAAAATAACAACCTTGTTAATTAACAGTGCACTTATTTATTCACTACTTGGATTTCTTTGGAGCGAACAAAGGATACTGGTTCCCATCGTTTTAGTTGTGATTAAAATGACCCTTATTTATTTAAATAACTATGTGATGGCCCGCTATTCTCGATTTACCAAACAAGTCTTAAGAGCGCGCTTTATCGAACAAGTCTTGCTTGTGGAAAACCACTATACAGAGCAATTAGATACAGCGACATTAATTCAACTCAGTACTGATGGAATTAATCAACTCGATGCCTATTATAATTTGTATATTCCACAATTTTTTTATAGCTTATTAGCACCGCTGATACTTTTTATCATACTGTCTTTCTTTCATATAAAAACTGCACTTATTTTGCTTGTTGCTGTGCCAATTATTCCCATCTCAATTGTATTTATTCAAAAATTTGCTAAGAAGTTATTGCAAAAGTACTGGGGAAAATATACAGAACTGGGCAATACATTTTTAGATCGCTTACAGGGACTTTTACCGCTTAAAATATTTCAAGCAGAAGCACGCACATTAGCTGAAATTGATGCGGAGGCAGAATCATTTAGAAAAGTGACGATGCGGGTGTTGATGATGCAGTTAAATTCGATTTCAATGATGGATTTAGTTGCTTATGGAGGGAGTGCCCTGGCAATGATGACAGCCTTAATCGCCTTGCAGCGTGGCATGATTGATCTCAAGTCAATGCTCTTTATCACCTTGTTATCAGCTGATTACTTCATTCCGATGCGTCAACTTGGTTCTTATTTTCATCTCTCGATGAATGGCGTAGCAGCCAGCGATAAAATCACAGCATTTTTAGATTTACCTATTAACGATAGAATATCATTAAATATGTCGCAACCGCAATGTTTAAAAATTGACAATGTGAGTATTGATTATGGGCGTATGAAGTCAGTTGTAAAAGATGTTAGTTTCACTGTAGAAAAGGGAAGCTATCATGTTATTGTAGGTGAAAGTGGCAGTGGGAAATCAAGTATTGCGAAGGCAATTTTAAATCAAATCGATTATCAGGGCAATATCTATCTCGATGATGTGAACCTTAAAGATAAATGTACAAATAAACATATCTTAGGTCATCTGGGCAGTCAAGATGTCTTCAATATGACTGTTTACGAAAATATGAAGATGGGTATGGCTCATAGTAAAAAAGACTGTCAACGTGTTTTAGAACGTCTGGGCTTAGGCGCACTCAAACTTGATCAAGTTCTTCAAGAAGGGGGAACAAACCTCTCTGGTGGCGAAAGACAACGTCTTGTAATGTCTCGGTCTTTATTAAATGATAGAGATTTTTATATTTTTGATGAAGTTACTTCAAATGTGGATGTTGAGAGTGAAGCGATTTTGCTCAATGAAATTAAGAATTTAAGAAACAAAGGCAGTGGCATTGTCTTTATCACCCATCGTTTAGAAAATGCCAAAGAAGCAGATGTGATTCATGTGTTTTCTCATGGTGCGCTTGTGGAGCAGGGGAATCATCAAGATTTGATGAACCTAAAGGGCGTTTATGCAAAACTTTATAAAAAACAAAAGGAGGTAGAATTAATTGGAGCATAAGAAGAGCAATATCAAAACAATGGTCGCTCTGTTGACCTATTTAAAACCCCTAAAAAAAGTGATGGTTTTAGCTGTAATATTTGGCACATTGGGTCATTTAAGTGCAACGATGATTCCATATCTCGCAATCAAAGCGGCGATACAGAAAAAAGTGACAATAAAGATTGTGGTTTTTGTTTTATCGCTAGGAATATTACGCGCCATCTTCCGTTATCTTGAACAACTTTTAAATCATCATATTGCATTCAAAATTTTAGCGGAAATTCGTCACCATGTCTTTAATCAATTACAGCGCTTGGCGCCAAGTAAATTAGAGGAAAAAAACCAAGGTGATTTAATTGCCATGATCACCTCTGATATCGAGTTGATTGAGGTGTTTTATGCCCATACAATCTCTCCAATATTGATTTTTGTTTTTTATTTAATCGTTATACTCTTATTACAAAGTGCAATTTCGGTTGCAGCAGTTCTAATAACACTGCTCAGTCATAGCTTTATTGTCTATTTTATACCGCGATTTGCGCATCGTCATGCTCAAGAAAAGGGTGACATTATTAGGCGCCAAAGTGGTTTATTGAGTGCGGATATGTTGTCAGGAATCTATGGAATTTTCTCATTAAGTCAATTTAGCATGAAGGCTAGCTACCAAAAAAAGTTAGAAAATGAAAGTGAAAAATTGACAAATCAGCAATTTGTATTAAGGAAAAATCAAGGATTCAGTTTAAGTTTAGTAGACCTTAGTATCTTTACTTTTGCTTTGCTCCTTATTTTTAAGACTAAAGTGCTTTCAATAGAAGCGAGTGTTTTGGCCTTAGTGCTTTATTTAAGTTCTTTTGGACCATCAATTGCTTTAGCTAATTTGGGATTTGATTTACAAGAGACACTTGCAAGTGCTAGAAGAATCACTGATTTACTGGCTGAAGAGCCTTTGATCAAAGAACAAGTTGATGCTGTGGATATTGGAGATTTTCAACACTTAGTTTTTAGTAAGGTTAGTTTTTCCTATAATGAGGATCTCATACTTGATGACATCTCGTTCAATTTAAACAATAATGAAATACTGGGTATTAAAGGAAGAAGTGGGGAAGGAAAATCGACAATCCTTAAGTTAATGATGCGCTTTTGGGATGTTAAGAGGGGTAAGATTTTAATTAATGGTCTTGATATTAAGGAGTTATCGCTTTCTTCATTGCGAAGTACAATTTCTTATATGGGACAAGATCCCTTACTGTTTGAAGATACCATCGCTTATAATATCGGTTTTAACGATCCGCGTTATGACCAAAAAGCCATTGAGAAGGCAGCCAAAAAAGCTGCCATCCATGAACTAATTATTTCATTAGAAGACGGCTATCAAACAAAGCTTGCAACGTTAGGGGACTCACTCTCAATGGGTGAGAAACAACGGATTGCTTTAGCAAGAATGTTTCTATTTGATCATGATGTGCTTTTATTTGATGAGCCAACAAGCAATTTAGACTACTATAATGAGTCGCTAATTCTAAAATCGATTAGAGATCACTGTAAGGATAAAACAGTTGTGATTGTGTCTCATCGTGAGTCGACATTAAGAATTTGTGATCGTATTTTAAACTTAGAACACGGACAATTAAAAGAGTGCGCTTGTTGAAATAGTACGATAAAAAGCTTATACTAACGGTAGGGAAAATAAATTGTAAAGATAGCATATGCTCTTTATGAGTATGTGCTTTTTAAATTGCAAAAGGAGGACTTAAATGAAAAGAATACTATCACATTTTAAACCTTTCATCGGAATGTTGGTCATTGCGATTGCATTACTTTTTGTCCAAGCATTTTCAGATTTAAGGTTACCTAATTATATGTCTAGTATTGTGAATGTTGGTATTCAACAAACAGGTATTGAGCATGCAAGTCCAAGTGAGATATCCGAAGACGGTTATACATTTGTACAAGCATTGTTGCCTGAAGCACAAGCGCAAGAAATTGCAGCGGCTTATGTGCCTTATGATGGACATCTTATGATTAAGGAAGATGTTAATCGAGAAGCACTTGATCTTTTATTTGGCCAAGCTGCCTGGACGTTAATGAATTTAGCAGAAGATCAAGGTCTGGATCAAGCAAGTGATCTATCAGAAGGCTTTGATATCAGTGCACTTTATGAAATGACACCCATATTAGCACAAATGGATAAAACAGAAGCGTTTGCTTTAGCCGCTAAAATGGAACCCAGCTTGCTTAAACAAACAGGCGTTGTTTTTGCGCAAATGTTTTATAAAGAACTTGATATCAACCTAGATAATATGCAACAACGCTATATTTTAAAAACAGGTGTGCAAATGATGGGCGTCACCTTAGTAGGGATGGCAGCAACAATTGCTGTATCTTATTTTGCTTCGAAAATTGGGGCTGGTTACTCACAAAGGTTGCGCCGGGATATCTTTGAAAAAGTTGAAAGTTTTTCCAGTTCTGAATTTGATAACTACTCATCGTCATCACTTGTAGTGAGAACAACCAATGATGTAACGCAGGTGCAACAAATCATCCTTATGGGGATTAGAATGTTCTTTTATGCACCGATTATGGCGATTGGTGGAATTACCATGATTATGAAACAAGGGGCTTCATTAACTTGGATTATCATGGTGGCAATTGCTGCTTTAAGTATTCTACTGATTATCATTTTTATTGTTGCGGTACCGCGCTTTAAAATTATGCAGAAATTCACAGATCGTTTAAATCTTGTATTTAGAGAAAATCTCAACGGAGTGATGGTGATTAGAGCCTTTGGTAATAAAGAGTTTGAAAACGACCGCTTTGATAAGGCGAATACTGATCGCGCTGACTTGGCTTTATTCATAAACAGATTGATGTCATTGATGATGCCCATGATGATGTTGATAATGAATGTTACCATGTTGACGATAATTTGGTTTGGCTCTCATGAAATTTCTGATGGATTATTACAAATTGGAGACATGATGGCGTTTATGCAGTACACCATGCAAATCATTTTTTCATTCCTCATGATTTCAATGATGTTTATTTTTATACCTCGAGCAAT
>DATBUC010000044.1:0-6384 GCA_036516515.1 Erysipelothrix sp.
CAACCCACTTACTCTCAACGATACTTGCTAAGAATCCATTAGGTGAATATCTAAAATCTTTGAATGCTACTACGTTTCCAAAAACTGGAATATAGAAGAATATCAACATTGATAGAGCACCAGGTAAAACCATTAACAAGAATACGCCTTGTTTCTTTAACCCTTTAAAAAATTCTTTCATTATTTCCTCCATTCTAATGCTAAGTAATTCAACTTCGCTAAACTAAGTATAACGCTTTCATTTATCTTAAAAAATCGAAAAAATATATGTATTCATGAAAAAACTATAGAAATCAGCGAATTTCTTAACTTTTTATAGTTTTTTTTGCGGATATTCTTAATTTATTCTTGTTTCTCATAAAAAAAAAGAGGATTATCCTCTTTTTTACCATGCCTTATTCGCAAAGGCTTGTAGTGCCGGTATGAACTTGTCAAATACTTCTTGTTCAGTTTGCGCTTTCGGCTCATCTGACCAAATGGAGAAGAAACCACCAATATATTGTGGATCTTTTACATCAAGTTTTTGTAATGTCTCTCCCTCTACTTGTTGATTTCTATATGGGAATACACTGAAATCAAATCCATCTGCAATTTTTTCATATGTAGGATACTTGTATCCTGCACATTCGCCCAATACGTAATAAAGGAAGCTGTCATTGTAATTTACAACACGATGACCTTTTTCTACAAATCGGCTCAATGGTGCCATATTCTTTTCCCAACTTGTCCAATATGTGATCACGACATCTTTATTCAATTCGACAATTTCGTTTTGATCTAAACGGTATAAGCCATCATTCCAAACTCTGACTTCGAGTCCTTTTGCTTGTAAGTAACTTGATACATCATTAATAAAATCAATGTATGTATCAGAACCTTTAGCATGCTCTGCAAAATGTTTTTGTGCGTAGGCTTCTAACTGTGGATACTTATCATACTCCGCAAAGTTAATGAATTCGTCGCCGCCCATATGAATAATTTTGGCATCTGAGAAAACATCAAGAATTTCATCATATATATCTTTAATGAATTTACGTGCTTCCATATTAGTAATATCAAGACCAGTTTTATTCCCCTCGAGTTGATACTCTGGATAATGACTTAGTACTTTTTCTAAATGACCTGGTGAATCAAATGAAGGGATAACATCAATATAGTATTGCTTAGCATAGGCGATAATTTCTTTAATCTCATCTTGTGTGAGATGTTCCTCTGATACAATATCTGGAAATTTTTTAGATTCAAATCTAAATCCTAGATTTTCAGAAACGTGCATTTGTAACATATTAAGTTTGAATTCGGCCATTTTTTCAATGACTGATTTAAACCAATTTAATGAGTAGAATTTTCTTCCCATATCTACATGTAATCCGCGTTCTGCTACATGAGTACTATGTTGTACTGATTGAGGTGTCGTACTTTTCAGTACCTCAACTAATCCATAGAAGGCACTCGCTTCATCAAGTGCTTTAATATGAATGTCTTTATCATTCACTTCTATTTCATAACTACTTACACCTTCTAACGCTGTAATCTCTAGTGATAAGCGAAAGCCTTCATGCTCGTCTTTTACTAACTGAATTGCTTTATCATAAATTTTATGTAATAACGCATCATTTTTTTCAATATACATAATTTTCCTCCTTAAGACTTACCTTATTATTAGAATAAGTAATCAGATAAGTCAAGAAATGAATATGAATAAATAGACCTATTAAGTAATATCGCTTGTGCTATAATGAAAGCGATTAATTTTAAGGAGGGCTTATGAAAGAGCGTACAAAGCAGAAAAATATTTATCAAATTGAAACTTATCGCATTCCCAAAAGAGCACTAAACTTTAACTCTAATTGGAAATTTTCTAATAATGAATCGACACATGAATGTAAACAATCATCTTTTAACGATTCAAATTTTGAATTAATCAATCTTCCTCATGATTGGAGTATTTATTATGATTTCAATCATGATTCAAAAGCACAAAATGAGGCAGGCCTGCTGGATGGTGGTGAAGCTTGGTATCGAAAACAATTTATAATCGATCAGACGCTTGCAAATAAAGAATTCATCATTCGCTTTGGTGGTGTTTATATGGATTCTAATTTATATGTTAACGGTAAATTTGTAGGCAATATGCCTAATGGCTATACCCCTTTTTCTTATAACATTACCAATTATTTATTTACTGATGGTCGCATCAATACAATTGCGATGAAGGTGGTTAACGAGCAGCCTTCTAGCCGTTGGTATTCAGGTAGTGGTATTTATCGTGATGTGCATCTTGATATTGTGGATGCCGTACACTTCATTAAAGAAGACATTGTTATCAATTATACCGATGCATCAGATCACTTTATAACAAGCGTAAAATCACGTTTAAATGAAGCGGTTGAAGGCCTTAATCTTCAACTCACAATTTCTAAAAAGAATGGCGAGGTACTTTATACCGGTTCCCATGAATGGAAAGAAAAAATAGAAGTAAGCCATGATATTCCTCAATTATGGTCAGTTGAGCAACCACATCTCTACCTTATGAATCTGAAACTTATGCACCAAGAAGAACTGATTGATGAGATAGAAATCCAGTATGGTTATCGTTTTATAAACTGGACAAGTGACGAAGGGTTCTTCCTTAATGGTATCCCAACAAAATTTCATGGTGTCTGTTTACATCATGATAATGGTGCTTTAGGAGCACGTGCTTATTATGATGCATTAAAACGTAAACTCATGATAATGAAATCAATGGGTGTTAATGCCATTCGTTCTTCTCATAACCCCTGTGATGATAAAACATTAAGAATCGCTGAAGAAATTGGGTTGATGGTAATTGACGAATCATTTGATACTTGGTATTGGGGCAAAAAGAAATATGATTACGGCCGCTATTTTGAGCTGGAAGCAACCCATCCCGATGCCCAAGTAAATCAAACCTGGGCAGAGTTTGATCTTAAAGCAATGGTGAAACGCGGCATCAATTCTCCCGCTATTATCATGTGGTCTATTGGTAATGAAATTGGCGAGTCGAATGATGGATCATTTAAAGCTATTGAAACCGTAAAAAAACTCAATAAATGGGTTAAAGAAGTGGACCAAACCCGATATACAACTATGGGCCAAGATGTGTATCGCTGGGCAGCGACAGGACCGCATGAGAATATTTCGGAAGTTGTTGATGCGGTGGGGCTTAACTATGCAGAAGATAGTTTTGAAACAATTAGAGCAAAACATCCTGATTGGTTAATTTATGGTTCAGAAACATCTTCTGGAACACGCTCACGTGGTGAATATGCTTATCCTGATGAAACACGAAGTCATGACAATCAAGAAATTAGAAATTTCCAACAATCAGATTACGGTAATGATCATGTCGCGTGGGGTAAAACAGTTGAACAATGCTGGTTATTTGATAAAGCGCGTAAAGACTATGCTGGACAGTTTTTCTGGACTGGTTTTGATTATATCGGTGAACCAACACCATGGCATAACCAAAATCACACACCAGCAACCAGTTCCTACTTTGGTATCGTTGATACAGCTGGATTCTTAAAAAATGATTTTTATCTTTTACAAAGTCAATGGACCCAAGAACCGATGGTCCATATTTATCCCCATTGGAATTGGGAAAATATAGAACAACACCCCCTCATGAAAACACAAGACAACAAAATACCAGTAAGAGTTGTAAGTAATCAACCCTATGTTGAACTCTACCTCAATGATCATTCACTTGGTGTAAAAACACAAGCAGAAAATGAAGTTTATCGTGAATGGCGATTAGATTACCAACCGGGTACACTTACCGCTATCGCATTTGATGAAAATCATATCGAAACATGTCGGAAAGTGATCAAGACTGCAAACAAAGCAGATAAAATTGTAATTGAAAAAGATATGCTTTCCGGTGAGCAACTAGATTATCTTGTGATCACCACAACAGACGCTGATAATAACCTTGTGCCAACCGCAAGCCATACTATCAACTTTAAATTGTTAGGCAATGCACAAATTGTCGGGGTAGATAACGGTAATCCGGCCTCAATGGAAAGATATCAAGCACAACATGATGGTTCTTGGGAAAGAAGCTTGTTTAACGGTTATGCTTTAGTAATTGTTAAGAAAAACACACCTGATGCCTATTATGAATTGGAAGCAAGTTCAAAAGAACTAAAACCAGCGCTTTACAAGTCCCGTAATATAAAAGAGAACATTCAGGAAATGAATCTATCATTAATTCTAGATGAAAATACTCTAAGAAAACATCATCGCGTTCCTTATGAATTTAATCTCCTTTACAAAGGATTTGAAGTTGATCTTAATCGTATTCCTTTCACAATAGAATATGACAGAGAAGTACTCAGTCTTGACCAAAACTATTTATATTGTCATCAAGCAACTGAGACAATCATGACGTTAGAAATTCCTAGCTTGAGTCTCAAAGAGAAATTTACCCTTTCTATAAAAGATGATACGTCTGTGCGCGAAATTGATAAAGTTCACACTTATCCTGTTATTATTGAAAAGGATATAGAAACCCTGAGTCAATTTCCTATTTATATTGAATTTGACAACGGCTATATCAAAGAATTTCTTTTTGAAATTTTAAGTAATATTGATACACGTAATAACCATACGTCAACTGCCGATGCTTATATAAAAGATTTAGATTTCCGTTTTAAGACAGAAGTAATTGTCGAGTCATATTTAAGTGCGGAAAACTTCAGTACAGTTAAATTAGAGAATAGTATTGCTAATCTTCCAGAAAAAGCCCATATTTATCATAGTGATGGCTCTAAACACTATAAAGATGTTGAATGGTATGAGGAGCATAAAGATTATCAGTTGGGTAGAATCAAAGATACGCCATTAATTTCCACAATTAACATTCGCGAAACTACTGAGCGTTATGATGGAAGAAATCTCGCGCAAATTTGGACAGGATCGCAATTACCACTGGCTTTTGCTTCACATGAAAGCAACATTTCTGTAAACCGCATCAATAATGGAGACTTTAGTTTAGAAAATGATTACCATGTGAAAAATTCTATCGGAATCATTCTCGGTGATTCTGGAGATTTTACAATGCAGTACATTGATAATTGTGTTTTATACTTAAAAGATACAAATTCACTTGATAAGATCACTATTGAATACTTAGACATACTTCCGAGTTCAATACCAGCAAATACAGAAGAGGCAAAAGCGTTCGCAAGTGATGATTGGAAACAATTTGAAATCATCAGCGTTACTAAAAAAGAAAACCTGGTTAGAATTGATCTTGTCGGACAAATGGCAAGTGCCATAAAAATAACGATGCCTAAAATGAATGTAGCACAAATTGCTTTAATGGAAGCCATTCCAAAACATTATGAACAAGCCCGATTTATTATAAAAAATGGGCCAGAAATTATTGATTCTAATCACTTAGAATCTTTAACCTATCAATATCAGGGGCATTTGGATATTGAAGTTTATGACAACAGTAGCTACACACTCATTGAGTATCCCGATCAATTTATCGTTAATATCAAAGCTGAAGGGAAATCTCACGGTACGAATTTAAAATTTATAAAATAAAAGAAAGAAGGCACATGAAAATGTGCCTTCTTTTATTGATACTGCTTTATTTTTGCTTCTAAGTTAGTTAATGTAGCCTGATCATGTGGGTTCCACATACGATCAGCTATTGCCCACAGTGGCATTTCGGTATGTTCGTATATTTCTGTTTCTGTCGCTATTTCTGGAGCATCACACCAAATTGAATAACTTGCACCCTGGAGCAAATCTTTATTTTCAAGCAATTGTTTGCCAGAAAATTCATAAGGATGCCATGTCTCATACCAAGTTTGTGGGTCGATTATTTTTACTCCAGCTTCTACATGAAGCACATAATAAAAATAATCTGCGTTGTAGTTAATTAATTGATATCCTTTTTCTTCAAACGTACTTAACGGAGCCATATATTGATTGTATTTGGTCCAATAACAAATTTCAGCCGACTCTTTCAACTTTACAAGTTCATCTTGATTTAAACGATGAAGACCATCATTCCAAAGTCTCACAATATAGCCTTTCTCTTCCAAAAGTTCGATCATTTCATTTAGAAACTCTATGTAAGTATCAATACCTGTTCCATCGGTAATCTTCAATTCATTAATTGCATACTCTTTTAAGAAAGGGTAGCTTGAAAAATCTTCAAAATCTATAAATTCATCTCCACCAATATTAAAGTATTTTGAGTCATAAAACAATTCTGCGTATTCATGATATAAATTGCGCATAAATTGCCTTGCGTCTGCGTTAGTGATATCTAAGCCATTGCCATCATCTGTAATATCTAATCCGTCTGCTCGTGCTTTTTTACGCAAAATTGCAATCCTTGTT
>DATBUC010000045.1:0-2009 GCA_036516515.1 Erysipelothrix sp.
TCCTTTTGGTTTCGCGACTATATTATATCGGGCATGATCATCAATGTCCCTTTTTTTTGCCTAAAACATAAGAAAAGGTGTTGATGAGAATAATCTCACCAACACCAGAGTTTCAAGAGCCACTTTTTAAAAGTGGTGGTCTTTTTATTTGTATTCCAATCTTACCATAGTATTTGTTATTAATAATATACGTGATCTAAAATTTTCGTAACTACGATAACCAAAAGCTATTCTTTTGATGACTTTAATAAGGTTATTGGTTCCCTCAATAGCTCCATTTGAATATTTATAGGAGAGTGAGTTTTCAAGTTCAGTTTCGAATTTAAGTAGAGAGTGAATCGATGTTTTCATACTTTTTGAAAGTTCTGGGGGATAATTTTTTAAGTTATCAATTAAGGATCGAGAATTTTTATGATTGAAAGAGAGTTTTAACTTTTGATAATACCAATAGGTAGTTTCAAGTTCTTTGTCTGAGCGTAACAGTTCGTTCAAAACTTCCACTTCACTCATTTTATATTTGAAACAAGTATAGTGTTGATACGTTGTTTGATTGATATCTTCATAATCTTTTAGAAGGATGCGCCAATATCTTTTGAGTTTATTGTAGTGTGTTTTATTGGTATTCATCACCTTGACACGTGTTTTGTTGAGCGAGCGTGATAATAGTTGGATGATATGAAATCTATCGAGAATAATCTTTGCATTTGGAAAACATGATTTAATCAAAGAAACATAAGGGGCATACATATCAATACAAATTGTTTGTACTTGATCTCTTGCTTCCTTTGGATAGCTAAAAAAGTAGCTCTTAAGGTGGCTTAACTGCCTATTATAGACGATGTCGATTACTTTATGATTGATCGCGTCAGTAAAGATAAAAGACATTTTAGATGCACAAGACTTAACGGATTTAAATTCATCGAAGGATAAATGTTTAGGCAAGTAGTGTTTATCCACAATAAACTTCTTAGACAGGTCTTTGAGGTAGTTATTAACCATAGTATGAGAGATATCATGATGACGAGCAATATCGGTAATTGAGATTTTTTCTTTCATCTGTATGACACATGAATGGTATGTATTTCTAGAAATAGAATGATTAAAATCAACACAATTGGATTGAGCCAAGAACGTCTTTTGACATTGTTTACAATAATACCTCTGTTTCTTTAATCTTAAAATTACTTTACGATTCGACACTCTAGGCATTTTAATATTAACAGTTTTAGAACCATGTTTAATAATGTCATAGTTTTTATTGATGCATCCGCATTTAGGACAGAAGGAAGGAGCATCTGGGCTGAGTGTTCCACTATAAACTAAAGTGTCAATACCTTTAATATTCACTTCCTCAACAAAATTTTCTTTAAATTTAATGTTTTTATCTTTTAAGTTAAGCGTTAATCGTATAGAATTAGAGATGGACATAAGCACGTTCCTTTCTTGGTGTGGTAACTATAGAATATAGGAAATAAATGCTTATGTCTTTTTATTTTGTTCGAAAACTAAAAAAAGTGTTAGTGACATAAGTTGTCACCAACACCAGAATTTGTAGAACCTAGTTTTTTTTATAAGGATTAATATTGATTGACTTTAGATAAATAACTGTGTATAGTGTGTATATACGGTAGGTGATGAGATGAAAATAATAATTGATCAAAAGAATTCGATTCCTATATATGAACAAATATACAATCAAATAAGAGATTGTATTGTGGATGGGACCTTGAAAAAACATGATAAACTCCCATCAATTCGTCTTTTAGCAAAAGAATTGGAAGTTAGTGTTATTACAAGTAAGCGTGCTTATGAAGATCTCGAAAAAGATTCGTTTATATATTCAGTTCCTGGTAAGGGGAGCTATGTATCTGATTTGGATAACCAAGTTATGATCAAATCCTATGTTAAAGAGATTGAAGAACATTTGGAAGCAGTTGCGAATTTGGCTGAGGTTGCGGAAATTTCTGAAGATGAAATATTACTAATGTATAGAAAAATTAAAGGGGTGA